>NZ_JAMOKM010000018.1:0-82897 GCF_023656665.1 Parabacteroides sp. B2-S-102
GTACCAATGTGGGGGACCTTCCTCTCAGAACCCCTATCCATCGTCGGTTTGGTGGGCCGTTACCCCGCCAACTGCCTAATGGAACGCATGCCTATCTATCAGCGATGAATCTTTAGCAAATATTCCCATGCGGGATCCCTGCTTCATGCGGTATTAGTCCGACTTTCGCCGGGTTATCCCCCTCTGATAGGCAAGTTGCATACGCGTTACTCACCCGTGCGCCGGTCGCCGGCGGGTATCGCTACCCCCGCTGCCCCTCGACTTGCATGTGTTAAGCCTGTCGCTAGCGTTCATCCTGAGCCAGGATCAAACTCTTCGTTGTTTAAATTGTTTTATCATATCCTCGCTCCGGAATCCGTTTATCGTAGTCCAAAGTCATACTTCTATTGACGGTATCGATCCGGAAAATTTCTTTTCCTAATACTTGTACTACTTGTTGAATTATGTAAATCTCTCAAAGAACTCTTGTCGCTATCGTTTCTCGATTGCGGCTGCAAAGGTAAGGACTTTTTCTTAACCTCCAAATTTTTCGGTGAAAAATTTTCAAGTTTTTTTTCTCAAGCCGATCTCCGGGCGGTTGGAAATTATCGCTTGGCCTAGCCAACCTCATCCCCTACCCAAGGATACCTCCACGTTTTCATCATTTCTGAAGCGCCGTTCTCTCTCGAATGCGGGTGCAAAAGTAATGCTATAAAACATACAATCCAAATTTATCGGGCATTATTTTTTAGGCTTTTTTTTCAAGACTTAACAAGTTATATAATGTACGTACGATAAAACACAATATATAGTATCCTTTTTTCCAAAATCCACTCATACCCCCTCCTATTTAAATAAAATCTGTTTTCTGTTCACCCCATGTTTTTTTAATGAAAGATGTATGAATCCCTTCGTACGATAAAGGATCGCCTGATCAAAATTCAGACAGCTTGCCACCAAGTCCTCCAATAGTCGGTTGCGATCCACCGTGTAAATGTCTACCGCCTCCCCCTTCATATGTTGCGAGCTAGGGGCACCTCCCAACAATCGGTTTAACTCTTCGCTTCGATAGCCACTCATGATATACATAGGCTGTCGATGATATATACGCAAAGGTTCCAACAACCGTACCGTTAGATTCCGTATCGCCGGTATTACCTCCGAAGGCAACGCATTATTAAGTCCAAGTTCCACCGCCATCGCACTATAAACAAACTCGTCCATACGAAAATGCTCTGTCAATCTCTTCTCATCCTTTTCCATCTTAACTCAAATTTTCAATTTTCAATCCTTAATTTTCAATTTATAAGAGTAGTCCACCCCAAACAACGCACCGGCAAACGTACAGATCTCCCCAAATGCGACCAGCACGCTGTTATCTATCTCACCGGAAGGAGCCACCCAAAAACCACAGAATACTAAGGCAAGGCCGGCCACGCAAAGCAGCACGGCCATTACCAGTTGCACGTTAAATCTCACTCGGGCTATCACTATCAGAGCCACCAGCCTCCGCAGTGGCACCATCTTGGGAGATCCGTGAGTACTCCAGTGTCTTCTTCGTATCCTTCAACTCACCTCCCGGAGTGAAAATGATACGCGGCGGGCGCAGCATACTCGAATTGAAATCCTTTTTATCTGTTACACCATCACTACTCACCGAGATCCGAAAACTCCCGAAATCGCCGAACTTTACGATACGCCCCTCCTGAAGTTCCATATCTAATACGAAATTAAGGTTATCCAATACCGCCTTCACATCTGCCGACGACACCGTACTACGTGCCGAGATCAACTTACATAGCGTTTTCATACTAGAGGTACCATTCGTTTTCGACACCGCATAAAACTTTTTCTCTGAATCCTTCTCGCCCGGCTTCGACGGACGCAACACCAACTTAAAACCTTGTGCCATATCTTTTAATTTTTATGGTTATATACCCCTTATGGAGCACGACACAAAGGTAAGATGAGCCGGAAGAGGTCAGCGTCCGTGGTTTTATCCATCAAACAAATAGTATTCAACGAATTAAAAATAAAAATGCCCAAAAATTCCCCTTTTCAAAGACAACAAAAACCTGCTATTCTTAACTAACATTCAAATCCATATCTCTTTTAAAACTCATCCGTCACCTCCCTCTTTCCAGCGAGCACCAAGACTGCTTCCGCAGAATGCCCCGCCTCTCGCAAATGAGAAGCCAAGCCACGCACCGAGCCCGGATAATCAAACCCCATCAACAGGCAAGAGGCTATTTCCAAAGAGGAAGGGGGAGTCTCACGATCCGTAAACTCCACAAGCTTCACTAGCTCCAACAAGAGTTCCGGACGAAATGGGGAATACAACAAATCACCACGCACCGTATACTTACGTATATAACACCGTTCGCACTCCCGGTCATGCTCCATATACTTCCGGATAAATTTACGGTACGCCCCGGGCATCTTCCTATAATAATCTCCATATCCCAAACTACACACATCCATTTTCCAAGACTCCCGCTCATCCGGCCCCAACGTTACCAAGAACGCGTCAAAATTCTTCACCGTGGGCTTATGCCCCAATCTCTCTCTCAAACGCTCATAGATCTTTTTCATCATGCGAACGCAGGGGGAATGTTTATCCCTGCGCCGCATATGGCCGGACACCGTACTTACATACGGATTTTCAAATACATATATAAAAACAGAACCGGCCTTCTAAATCCCTTTACGGGAAAAGAAGACCGGTACAAAACCTTGACCTTATATCGATTCTACAAAATCTCTATCATCCTATCTTTTCATCACAAAACCCACATGGTTCTTTCTCTTTTCTTGCAAATGCCTCTGGGGAGGCTCTTCTTTTTTGACGCTATATTTAAATCAACATTAATAGCATAGGCCCTCACGGATAAATCCATAATTTACTTTTTATTTCGCTCTATTCATCCAACACCTCATATTTAGAATGCTGGCTCTTGAACTCGGGAACGATCTCCTTCATCCGCTTCACGATCTGCATATCCCCCTCCACGGCACAAGCACGTACCAAGGCATCAATCCGCAGATTGGCGTCAGCATAGTCATACGCACGGACTTGGGCGATCTTGATCTTCGGATGAAAAGTAGGCTTGGAGGTCTCCTCCTCATTGAGTACCTCCTCATACAACTTCTCCCCGTCTCGCAATCCCGTGAACCGGATCTCGATTCCCTTCACCCCGCTCAGACGGATCATACGCTCAGCCAGATCCACGATCCGTACAGGTTTACCCATATCGAACACGAAGATCTCTCCCCCATTACCCATCGTACCGGCCTCTAGGACCAGCTTACAAGCCTCCGGTATCAGCATGAAGAAACGAATGATATCCTTGTGCGTCACCGTAACAGGACCGCCCCGCTTGATCTGCTCCTTGAATAACGGGATCACGGAACCGTTCGATCCCAGCACATTGCCGAAACGAGTCGTCACGAATTGCGTACGCCCCCTCACCTTCCCATCCTTGATGGCTTGATCCAAGCTCTGCACGTAGATCTCGCAAATACGTTTCGAGCAGCCCATCACGTTCGTGGGATTCACCGCCTTGTCGGTCGATACCATCACGAACTTCCTCGTGCCGTATTTCACCGCCAAGTCTGCGATCACCCGGGTACCGTCCACGTTGTTGCGGACACTCTCCTCCGGATTATCCTCCATCATAGGTACATGCTTGTAAGCCGCAGCATGAAACACATAATCCGGACGATGCTCCTCGAACAATTCCTCCATGCGTTCACGCACACAAATATCGCTCACAACCGTATAGGATTCTATATCCGGCCACCTACGAGCCATCATCAAGCGGACATCGTGTAAGGGAGTCTCCGCCTGATCTATCAA
Source organism: Parabacteroides sp. B2-S-102 (assembly GCF_023656665.1). Classification (NCBI taxonomy): domain Bacteria; kingdom Pseudomonadati; phylum Bacteroidota; class Bacteroidia; order Bacteroidales; family Tannerellaceae; genus Parabacteroides; species Parabacteroides sp. B2-S-102. The sequence continues at coordinate 3,836 of NZ_JAMOKM010000018.1, forward strand.
GACCATACGTTCCGGGGCGAACTGGGCTACCTGCCGCACGATCTCACTACCGATACTTCCGGCGGCTCCTGTTATCAGAATCCGCTTACCGGTAAGCTGCTCCCTCACCGCCTCCAAGTCTATCTCGATCTTATCACGGGGCAGTAAATCCTCTATATTCACCTCCCTCAACTGGGTATGGTTCAAGTCGCTCCTCCCGTCCCACTCTTGGGCGGCAGGAGTCATATAGATCTTTATATTCGCCTTGATCAGCCTGTCCACCATCTCCTGATTATTCCGGATCGCCTCAACTTTCAATGGAGACACCAGCAAGACATTAGACCGTTTTTTCCTCATCACAGAAACCAATTCCTCATCATTCGGGTAAACCTTGACTCCCATTAAATATCGATACTCTATCTCCGCTATGTCCGAGATAAACCCCGCCAGCACAAACCGGGCCGGATCCTGATTCTGGATACTCTTCGCCAAACTCACCCCACCTTGCTTCACGCCATAGATAAACGCACGCTCCGCCTTAGCCACCCGGAAAGTACTCACATAAAAGAATTTAACGAACACACGCATCATCCACATCAAGCTCATAGCCAACAATGCGGAGAGGATCAGATCCCGTTTACGGATATACACCAAATAAGGAGAAAAGTCCGTCAACGCCTGAAACACGACCACGCAAATCAAGCCAAACAAGACGGCGAATCCCACCTTTTGCAAGTCCACGAAAGAGGAATAACGTATAATCCCCGAATAGGTATGGAACAGGCGAAAGCCTACCAGATAAGGAATCAGGCATACCAACAGCGTGACCAATAGATGTCCTAAGATATCCAAGGTTGATAATACGCCATTATTCAAGGTATGCACCAACAACGCAGAAAATAAGATCAAGCAGCAATCCAGCAAGATAATACCCCAATAGGGTAAGGATTTCTTGGAAAAGTACCAGGTAGATAGTCGAGAAAAAAGACTCATAATAATCTCAATATATTTTTCTTTAAACAATTTACGATATAGGCCATATCCTTAGCACATAAGGATCAGGGGGGTATCACTCATGTAAGCAAGTAAAATCCACATAAAAACCATAACTTAATTCTCTTTTATAATCGAAGCTAAATATTCTTCATGCAAACAATAGTATTTTTTCATAAATACCACATACAACAACGCCACCACCACTACTACCGCCAACAAATACAACCAATGTGCCGTTACGGTATCAGGTATCACATAGATAAATGCCAAAGAAACCGCCAACTGTAAACACATATATACCAACGACACTTTAACGTGACCAATCTTAAGTTCATTCGCCATCAACTGATAAGCATGTTTACGATGCGCTTGACCTAGATTCTCATGCAGTAGAACGCGATGTATTATCGTCAAACAACCATCCACACCATAAACCAATAAAAAGACCAAGTAAGTCACGTCCGTTGTCTTAATAATCAGACTGCCTATCATAAACAGCAAAATATAGGCTATACTTATAGAACCTACATCTCCGGCGAAGCACTTAGCCTTTCCCTTGGGACGAAAGTTAAAAAGACAGAACACCAAAACACTAAGTGCCGAAACGTAGATCAAAGACGGATCAACAAAACTGGACTTCTCGTTTACCAACATCAATGGAAGCAATACTGATAGAGAATAACCAGCCGTAATGCCATTTATACCATCCATGAAATTAATGATATTCGAGGCTCCCACACAAACGATAAGCGCCAACAACAACACCCACCACATATTCAGGCGCAATATATCCAATTGATAAAACATCATCACCATGGCAATGAATTGGCCCACCAAACGCACAGAATCAGGCAAGCTACGTACATCATCTATAAAACTTACGCCCCCAATTAAGGTAACGGCCATAAGAAACCACGGCGTAGAAAATCCAAAAAAGAAAGCCCATGTCCATAAACCCAGTAAAAAGATAATGCCACCACCTCTCAAGACAATAGAGGCATGGGAACTGCGCTCGTTGGGTTTATCAATGATATTAAACTTATCCGCTATATGGAAATAAAAAAGCTCCGCAAAAAATAGCAAAGCGAAAATCAGTACATAAAGCAAGCCGTTCATATCTTATCACTTCTTAAAGCTAAGAATAGTACAAGCCAATCCCTCTTTTGCGGATACCGGCATCTTTTGTAACCCCAAAGCCTTTTTTATTTTAGCATTACTTACCACATAATTCTCTGTCAGCTTCTGCATACGAAACGGATTGAGTGGAAGATGTAGCCATCCACCCATCTCTGCCATCACGTTCATTACCCCTTTAGGGATATACAAAATTCTCGTCTTCTTACCCAACGCCTCACAAATCACCTCGATTAATTCATTGGTAGACAACGGATCGTCATCAGCCATATGATAGATGCCGCTCTCTACCTTTTGAGTCAAGAAACCTTCTATCACTGTACAGAGGTTCTGTACGCTAGTGAATGAACGACGATTCTCAAATGCCCCAAGCGGCCAAGGAATCCCTTTACTCACTACATTATATAACAGATTCAAATTCCCCTTATTTCCCGGGCCATGAATCATACAAGGACGCATGATATATACCTGTTTGCCGGGATAGATAGAACTATCTCCAAACGCATGATACAAATTGCCTAACGCTTCAGGCGCAAACCTCTCGATGATATAGTTCTCAGCCTTGATTTTACTTTCACCGTACGGTCCTATGGGAACAGGTACACATTCTTCGGTTAGTATATCTCCTTGTACAGAATCAGCCGCACTTTTTACCGTAGAAAAAAAGATAAATTTCTTGATAGAAGGCCGAGCCAAAAACCAATCAAAAATTCGTTGGGTCAATCCCGTATTAATCTTAAAATAAGTATCTGCGGCATTCCTATTTTTAGTATCATGCGCTTTCCCCGCCAAATGGATCACCGCGTCAAATTCCGGCATCTCCTTATCTAAGTCATCCCAAGAAAAAGTCTTTATCACACCGTCCTTTTCCGAGGTAACAATATCCAAACCATAGAGGCCATGACGCACCTTCAAGGCAACAACCAGATTGGAACCCACAAAACCGTGGATCCCTGTTATTAATATATTCATCGTGAATTTATTTACGGCATGTCATTTCAAGTCTTCCAACTTGACCAACGGAGTCTTATCCCATTCTATGATAGAGTCAGCCTGTTTTACACTCATAAAGTCATAATGGCTCAACAAGCGTTGGAATTTACCAAAAGCACCCTTAATACCCACATAACTTTTAAATCGTCTCATAACAGGCAAGGATCGGATAATCGGTTGCCCCGTGTCAAAATCACGAGGATGGAAATAAGTCATCATATAGGTACAATCCTTAGCCCAATGATCAATCAGCCAATAAGGAAATAAACGGAAAAATCCTCCTCCCGAGAAAACGATATATTTTCCACATATTGCTTGTATATTAATAGGGAACTCCTTGATAAACCCACCGAAACCCAAGTCTATCCGTTTCGGAACACCCATTCCATAACTAGGCATTCCACCATAATCATGGGGGGCAGGGAACATAGAACAATCATACTCGAACCCCAACTCTCCCAAACAACGAAGTGCCCACGTATTATTTTTAGTAATCGAGAACCCCGGAGCACGAAAGGCGTTCACTTCTTCCCCTATTAGATCTTCTATCAACGATTTAGCCATAGCAGTATCCCTTTTGAAGTCTTTTTCATTGAAGCGAAAAGATAACTCATGCTGATACGAATGACAACCAATATGATGCCCTTGCTTTTGGATAGAACGAATCACACCAGGATGCCTTTCGGCTATCCAACCTAAACAGAAAAACGTCCCTTTCAAGTTTCGTTTATCCAACTCCTCCAAAATGCGATCCACCCCTTGATATATGCGAACCTCGTGTCTATCCCAGTCAAAATCCTCTGATATAAAATCACAATTATACCAGTCTTCGATGTCGAAAGTCAAGATATTCATCCTTTATCAAACTAAATCATAACTTGACAAATTCACGTCCCAATTCTTTATATCATATAGAGTATCATCAAAATATGATTTGTCAATCAAATTACAAGTAAAATGAAAATGTTTAGGTTCAAATCTATGAGGTATCTTAATCAATGAAACCGGAACAAAATCTAAATCCCCCACATACATGATCAAATCAATATCCTTTGATCGCTCTTGGTATATGGATCGTACCGCAAACTCAAAATTTGAGCGGTTCATAGGATATACATCTAAAAGAAAAGCGGTCTTAACTGGATTAAAATTTTGATGGCGATCTTTATGATCCTCTATTCGATAAACATACTTACAGCCTTTTATATCCCGTATTTCATATTGCCCCTTATTCCATCTATAACGGACTTTATCGAAAGACTCACGATCCTTCTCAAAAACAAAGGAACGAATCTTTTTCCCTTTAGATAAATGGGACATCTTGATCAAAGACCAAGAAAAAAGTCTAAAGAAAGGATCAAGCCATCTCATCCTCGGAATGATCGGACCAATCTTGATCGGAAGGATATAAGTGGTCAAACGGCCTATATCCTTTACCTTAAACCCTTTTATCATCACCGGATAAGACTCGTCATTCGGGAAACCAAACAACAATTTGCACCCTATGCCTCGGAGACAAGGCCAACAAGCCCTTTCCGTCTCATAAAAAGTAAAGAAATCCCGGTATTCCTTCTTTACCATTGAATCAAAACCTAGAGCCGCAATGAATTTCTCACCCTTCTTCTTATAATAAAAAGGCATATATACATAATAAGCGACTAAGAGGCCCTTGTCATACATCAAACTATGTACGGAATATCCCAATGGAGCATTAAAACACTCCTCACGAACCGTAAGGATATCTCTTTGCAAGCCAAATACCTCGAAAAAGAGTGTATTTATGGACTCTATCTCCGCATCGGATAACTCTCCGGTTTTTTTCACGACCGAATCCATATCACAGTTTTTGCGTTAATACCCTTTCTATATCCTCGAAACACTTCATCCCGGAGATCTCCTCCGGATCGAACTCGACACCAAACTCGGATTCCAACTCCACGATCAAATTCAAATGGCGCAAGGAATCCCATTTATCACAGTTCTGTTGGGATAACGCTTTTGTCGCACTCTCCAATCCTAGCACGTTCTTTAATACGAACAATATCTTTTCTTCCATACTATCAATATGTTATTTTATAATAGGATGGGATTTTTATCTCCGCACCCATGTTCAAATGGTAGAACTTGCTTCCGTCCTTATCCTGGCTATCCAAGACAAAATCGGTTCGCTCATAGAAGCCTGAAACTTGCATATTCTTAGCTGTCGGAATATAAGACGCTTTTACGAGCTTAACACCTCTATTCCTCAGTATATTAAGAATACCGGACAAGAAAACCTCCTCTATCCCTTTCCCCAGAATCCGGCAACTGAGCAAGAAACTATCGATCTCATACCCCCCATCGATAGGTCTCAACAATACCGCTCCGGTTATCCCATTATCCCCGAAACGATCCTTGACGGAAAGACAATAGATCAACCAGCCCTCGGAGGAAAATCCCATGAGATCCGACTCCGAATACCTTCGGGTCGTCAGATTGAACTGGTTCGTCTTATGGGTCATCTGGGCGATACGGGATACATTGAACGAGCTTATCGGTTCGATCCTCATCTCGATCTCCAGACTCTGTAGATACTGATCGAAATCCACAAATTTCTTTCGCTCCTGTGTACGGCTCGCATTCGCCTTGTACTGCTCGGTCTTCCGCCGATCCTCCTCCGTCACCGAATAGACACGGAAATAACGATCCGACAAGGAGATCAAGAAATCGGGTAGCATATAAGGCTGTTTTGGAAACTCGGGAACCTCCACCATCGGAAGCATTTGGCGGACCAACTCACGCTCCGTCGGGTTATCATCCACGAAGACGAGACTGTCCAGACCTATGTTCAGCTCCTCCGAAAGCTCCCTTATGTTATCCGCCTTGTTCCGCCAATTAATACGCCAAGCCGAGAAATGTTCCTTCCGTAACAACACGAAAGGATTCTTCTCCCACAAATCCAACACGTCCCGCTCGTTGTTCTTGCTACAGATCGTCAGTATGACACCTCTCTTGGCCAGTTCCAACAAGCCTTCCTGAAAATACAGGAACGCCTTGCCCGGATAATCACCTCCTATCTTTATTCCATCTATACCGTCCTCCCCGAGGACCCCCCCCCAAAGCGTATTGTCCAGATCCAATACCAGACACTTCTTCCGGCAGAGGCTTATCTCCCTCAAACGATCCTCAAACCAGCAAGAGAAGTCGGAAGCCAGCTTAGGGTTAATGCCCATTTGGGAAATAAAATAGAAACGCCAGTCAAATAATTGGCTGGAAGAATAACGGCGAGTGAAATCCGGCAGATCCATATACCGGACATTACACCTCTCCGAGGCGAGCGAGCGTAGATACTTGTTATAGGTCTCTATGCTCTCCTGTACCTCCCATTCTGAACCGACCCATTGAAACGGACAAAGATCAACCAAGGAGAAGACCAGCACGCTCTTATGTGCCGGTATCTTTTCTATTACCCACCTTAACTTATCGATATAGGATAACACCTCCTCCGCCACACGGCACCTATCAAACCCGAAAGGGACTTGGTAGAACCAGATATAGCGATCCGCCCCCTCTTCCAGCGAGGAAATATCCCCATAGCCGGAGTAACGAGCATCCAGATTCCCGAACAAAGGCTCAAGCGTGTTGTTCCGAAATATATAATATCTCATCTTAATATTCTATCAGCTTTGAGATTCTTAGATTTTCCAAGGAAAGATAAGCCGTTCCCCAGGCCAAGCCCGCCCCAAAACCGGCCATAAGCACATGCCGCCGTCTCGGGAAACTGCCGTCATACATGGTATGGACCATGTTCAAGGGAATGGAGGCGGCACTGGTATTGCCAAAATACCCCAAGCTATACGGCACCCTATCCAACGGGAACCTCAATTTCTTGGCGAAGAAATCCGTCATGAAACGGTTGGCCTGGTGGAAATGGATTATATCCACATCTTCGATCCCCATACCTAATACTTTCAATATCTCCTTTATACCCGAGGGAACAACCCGCAAACCAAAATTGAAGACATCCATTCCACGCATGTGCAACTGCTCACCGCTCAGGATATTTCCCTCCTCATCCACTTTACGCTCAAATCCCTCCGTGCTACTAGGATTCCGGTATCCCCCGTACGGTACACGGAGCATATCCGAACCACCCCCATCAGAATGAAGCACGAAACAGGAGGAGCCATATCCCTCGCCTTTCTCTATCAGCGTGGCGGTACCGGCGTCGCCGAACAACGGTGTCGTCACCTTGTCATGATCCGATACGGTCTTGGACATGGTCTCTCCCACCAGCAAAAGGACACGCCCTATCCCGTCTTGCGAGGCTAGGGAATAAGCGATGGATAGCCCATATACATATCCGGAGCAAGCCATATTGATATCAAACGCCATCACTGTTTTCGGCAAGCCCAAACGATCCTGCAAAGAAGGCGCCGTGGACGGTTGGCGGTAATCTGGAGTCTGGGAGATGAAGATAAGAGCTCCGATAGAATCCCGCTCGATACCATGATCCGAGAACAACCGTTCCGCAGCTTTACAGCACAGATCGGAGGAACAGACATCCCGCTCCGCTATCCTCCTCTCACGAATACCGATGGAATGGATGGTCTTATCCAGATCCTCCTTGGATATCAGATAATCCAGTTCTGAATTTCGCACAACCTTTTGGGGAACACAAGCTGAGACCGAATGAATCCCAACATCTGTATATTTCAGTATCGCCATAGACTACAAGACCGTAAATCCTCCATCGACAACAAGGCTGGCGCCCGTGGTGAAACCGCTTGCATCCGACAAGAAATAAATGATGGCCCACGCTATCTCTTCCGGAGAGGCCGCACGTTTCAAGGGATACTGACTCTTCGTACTGAGCAATTGCTCCTCCGTAAACTCCGAGCCATAAATAATGGGAGTATCGGTCATTCCTGGCAATACGGCGTTAACCCTGATCTTTTTGGAGGCTAATTCCACGGACAGCCCCCTCATCATACCTTGCACCGCACTTTTAGAGGCGGAGTACACCGAGTTCCCCGGGTGTACCGTCAGAGGTCCCTCTATGGAGGAGATAAAGACTATCGAAGAAGGCTTCCTTATCTTTTTTTGTTTTAGCAGGCCGGTTGTCAATAAAGTCGGGGCAAAGAAATTCACGTCGAAAAGATGCTGCATATCCTGTTTTTTTAGGAATGTCACCGGTATTGTCTTTACAATACCCGCAATATGAGCTATGCCATCCAAAGCGGGTAACCTATTTACCAAGAGCGAGAGATCCTCTTCCTTTCCTAAATCAGCCACCAATTGAATATGACTATCCCCCTGCAATAAGGAGAACGTATCACTCAACCGTTTCTCATCCCGTCCCGTAATCACGACCCCAGCACCTAATTTCGAGCACTCAACAGCCGTGGCCTTTCCTATACCGGAGGACGCTCCCGTCACCAAGATCGTCTTCCCTTCTAATGAATATGGATTATAACTCATAATTACTTATATTTCTACCAAATCACTTATCACTACATTTTCATCCAACTCAAAATAACCGGTTCCCCAGGACAGACCAACCCCAAAACCACAAATAGCAATCTTGCTTCTCCGTCCTCTCAACGAACAAGCTGTCACCAACGTCAAAGGTATGGAGGCGCTACTCGTATTGCCAAAAAGAGGCATGGAATACGGTACCTTCTCCTCCGGTAACTTCAATTTCTTCCGAATCTTATTATTCATGAAATAATTAGCTTGATGCATCACGAAATAATCCAAGGACTCTCGATCCAACGAGAAGCGCTCCATCAACAGGTTAAAACTTTGAGGAGCTTTCGTTATCCCGAACGAGAAAACGCTCATGCCATCCATCTCCGTGTTCAAGCGAGTCCTTCGTAAGCCCTCCGGAGTCGTATACACATCCAATGATTGGTTATCAAAAGGATGCCTATAGCCACCATCACGGATAATGATAGCCTCATACCCGCTTCCATCCGTAGAAAAATGAAAACGGACAGGCTCATATCCTTCTTGATATTCTAAAGCCGTGGCAGTTCCGGCATCACCAAATAAGGGATAGGCGCTCTTATCCAACGGTGAGGATTGCAAATGGCAGATTTCCCCGGAAAGGAGCAAGCCCTTCTTTATCTGCCCGGAGGACAGCAGGGAGGTGATCACGCTCAAACCATAAACCCAACCCGAACAACCCAAGGATATATCCATGGCATAGCAGCTCTCGGGCAGTCCCAAACGCTCCTGCAGGATACAGGACGTGGCCGGCAGGATGTAATCCGCCGTCTGGGAGACAAAGAGCAAGCACTCGATCTCCGATTTATCCCAACCTAGATCTTCTATAAGACGTTCCGCAGCCGAATAGCAAAGATCAGAGGAGCAAACCCCGGGATCAGCGATACGCCTTTCCCTAACGGAGGTAGAGGCGATGTATTTCTCCGCCTCACCTTCCTCAAAATAGGGATAATCCTTATTGTACTCCACATGTTTCGGAACTCCGGCTGAGATACCGGAGATCCGTACATTCTTGAATTCCAGAAAAGCCATCAGAGACGGGATTTTACGATTTCGTAAAGATCATTGACCGTTTGCGAATTACGCACATCGTCACCCTTGATCTTCACGTCATACTCCTCATCTATCATGGCGATCACGGACAAGGCCGTCAACGAGGACCACTCTTCCAACTCCTTGAACTTTGTTTCCGGAGTAAACACGCTTGCATCAGTATCATCGAACTGATCGGCGAAATTTTGAATGAATTCTTTTATTTCCATAATGTCATTACTTTTTTGATTAATAAATGAATCAATGAATCTGATAATATATTTTTCTTTAACTTCAATATAGGCCCGGACAAGAATCCATAGGTACAAATAATCGAGGCGTCAAACCATGTGAATATATACTTATCGTTTTTCCTGTTCTTCAGTTTCTTGAGCACATAGTCGCAGATAGTCCATGGATACATCTTTATAACAACCTTCCTATCTCCAACATAAATATCATTAAAAGTGAGTTCTCTCAGAATATTTAGCTCTTGTTTAGATGGGCATGAAGCAAAGCGAAGTAAAGTAGTCACGCCTATATCCTCAAAAAGAGAAGATAGATCGTGTTTCAACACATCAGAGTTCATTACAAAATCCAAGAATCCTTCCATCAAGCTTAAAATATATTGATTTTTCCCTTTAACGGAATCGGATATAACATCTGGTGAAAATTCCGGATATATTATCCCATTCTCCTTACGATACTTTAGCAATGTGGAATCATTAGAGGCAGAAAAATAATTTTCCAACACATATACCAATGCAAATAAATTATAAGAATATTCTATATTCTTGATATAATCCTCAAAATAATATCCAGCTTCATAATCTCCTATGCTTGAGATTGAATGACGGGTATTTCTCATTCCAAAGAAAAATGATAAATAAGAAAATGGATTTTGTTCACGATGCAATATATAATTTAATATGCGGTTTGTATTACCATTCCAACCAATATCCACTATTCCTATTTTGGGACTATCCAAGAATCCTTCCTGTCGCAAATACGAGAGTAGCAAACATCTAGCCTCCTTTGATTTTTTCAACAAAGTCATAGATAAAGAAGACCGCCTTATTCTATCATAAAATAACGATTGCTTTCCCCTATCTAAAGGCTCATCCAACTCGTCAGCACTAAATTTATCCATAAACTCGCACTCCTCCAACCGTAACGAGGAAAACAACTGACGAGGAGTATACCCTGTTATATCAGAAAAAACTAATCCAAATTCATAGTCAGATAAATCATAGAAACAAGAGATAAAGACCACTTTTCTTGATATATATAGATAATGAAAACTCATTCCCGGAAACAAATGGCGCAGCCTCAACGCCATCCGATACCAGACGAAGCTATCCCTAGCCAGAAAAAACAGATTGTCCACGCCTCTATCCCTGGCGGCACACAAGACATTATACACAAACAAGAAGTAAGGAACCAGCAATACGTCCACGAAAAAATCCAGACGATCCGAACCGGGAAGGGATAATCGATAGGCCCGAGCCAACCCCGACAAATAAGAAGGCAGGAATTTCCTATAGGGAGACCGCGTATCATTCTGCCACAGATTCTCTGAAGGGGTATAAGGAAGATAAATCCTCCTTGACCGAATAAGCATAGACTTAGGCACGTAATAATCGCTATATGTATTATCCCCTACATGCTTCCATGAGCATCTCGATATCTTCTCTTCCCTTTGAATATACCGGAATAAATTCCCGGAATACTTTGTCAAGCCGATCTCCCCGGATACATATATCCGGTCCCCCTCTTCCCAGAAGCCAAACCTCCGCAATTGGAACCTCAGGAAATCGGAAGGCAAATACATATCCGATATGAACAATATCCGCTTTCCTCTTTTCCGGTAGTCACGTATCAAATCCAAGACTTGCCGTACCGGAGATAAATTCTCACGCTCCACGTCCAGTTCCAACCGCTTAAGAGCTGGTATCGACAAATTCGGAAAAGATTCCAAGCTAAGATTACGGTATATATCATCCAAGGAGACATCCTCCTTGCCGGAATTTCTCCTTGCGGTTTTCTCCGCATTCAAACGGGAATTGATCAAATCTTTCAGATAAGACCTATCAACCTCTCCCAATGCACGATCTGCCCATATACGAAAGATATTATCAGAAGATCCACACTTCCGGACAAGGCAGGTATCAAAAATGTCGAAAGAATACGTCTTTACCATCTCAAGGAATCATAAACCAGTTTCAATTGCTCCGCATATACCTCTTCTGTAAAAGAGTTTATGGCCTTCTCTTTCGCCCTATCCCGAATATCAGTTGTATCCATACTCAAGACCTTTTCCATCAATACGGTTAACTCATCATTGGTATTAAACAAGAATCCAGTTTTTCCATGTTCTATCAATTCCGGAGTACCACCAGAATTCCTACCTATAACCAAACAGTCATTTAACATTGCCTCAGCAGTTACCCGTCCAAATGCCTCATGCTTTGAACACATCAATAGCGCAATAGCCTTTCTCATCAACTCTTTGGAATCAGACCGATACCCCAATAGCACTACTTTCTCTTGAAGATTTTCCTTCTGTATGACAGCTTGAATCATCTTAACAATATGAGTTGGTCCCGTACCCGCAATATACAATTGCAGACCTCTACCTTTCAACATCTTTGAAAAAGAATATATAGCATCGAAAATACCTTTTTTCTCACTCAAGCCCCCACAATACAGAAAATAAGATTCCTTCTTTTCTCTTATATTATGAAGATTACGAACAGAGTCTACCGCATTATAAATAACTCTAGCTTTCGCTCCTTGAATATGAAAATGCTCTTTTACGGCCTCCGACACACAGATAATAGAATCTGACTCATTAAAATCTTTACATAATTTCTTAAACGGCTTAAAGGGCCTCATATTAAAATCCAAATCCAAGAACTCTCTTATATGCCATACATGTTTAACTCTTAAATATCTAGCAGCATAAAAACCAACAGATACTCTGGCATTATTCGTATGAACAATCTCCACCTTATGAGCTAATATAAAACGAACAACCTCATAAACAGCGCAAACATTTAGAATACTAAAATAAAAGAAATGCATCCAATATCCCAAAAAATTATAGTGAGAGGCACAATTATATCTATATCTAATTATTTTACACGAAATCCCCATTGATTTTATCTTATCGACCAACGGCCCATCATTTGGTAAAATAACAAAGCAATTATACTTATCACATATTGAAAGCATATTCAATAGTGATTGATTAGCCCCATATAAATGAGAGGAGCAAGCGACAAAAAGTATATTCATATCAGAGACCTTTTAAATACAGCTAATCACATAACATCCTACAAAGTAAAGATCATATAATTTTTCAATATATAGAAATTCTCCAAAAGCCAATAACAGAAAAACAAAAATACTAGAGTTTCTTTTATTATCTTCTTTTTATTTTGAGCACACAAATTCACCAGCAAATAAGTTATTATCAAATAATTTTGCTGCCAAAAGCGTTCATAAACATAATGGGAAATATCTATTGCAGATAAACACATAGTCATAATCACAACGAAATACAAATATTTAACAAGAAAAAAATTCACATTATCGCATGTATTTCTTTTTCTCAAAGCATATACAATTATCATTAGTGATATAACAAGCATTATCATTTTCTTAACCATAGACACAAAATACGTAATATCTCCCCACGGATATTCTTCATCTATATATCTTTCCAATGCATACAGAGGAATATTATCATTATTCATATAATCTATAATGATAAAAAAAATCTGATTAGACAACAAAGAAAGACAAACACCCAATACAAATATACAAACAGACGTTCTAATTTTCGTAAATGGTATAAAAGCTAGCAGCATTGGTAAGAAATTCATAGCTAAAGTTGGATGAATCCATATTGACAATAAAACAAATATAAAATTAAAATATTTTTTCTTTTCCATCGATGAAATGAACCCATAAAAGAATAAAGAATAAGCTAAAAAAGCTCTCAGAACATTTGCATTCATGAAGAAAAGGAATATATTTGCAAAAAACAAGAACAATAAATATTTATTCTTACATAAAGAAGCTATTTTAAACACAAAGAAATATCCAATTACAAACACAGACAATCGAAAGCAATAATAACTATCACAAACAGAAAACAGAAAGACAAAAAACTGAGAAAATGTACTTACTGTATCAAATGTATTTGGAGATGCTTTATAAGTAATAAATTCTATTTTATAATTCAAGAAGTCTGAAGCAAAAAGCGAATACGTAGACAATACTACAAAAATAATATAGCATACAATACAAACAACATCTTTTCTTTTCAAACTTATGCGTAAAACAGAAAGACCGAATGTAATAAATATCCATATATTATATAAAATCCAAACGATTAAATAGAGACTATCTGTTTGATATTTCAATAAATCTAAACTCATGACTACAACTCATTTTTTGCACATCATCCCATAAACACCATCCGAAAATTCTTTTGTAACCGAGGATTCCTTACGAGAAGGATGATTATCTAAAAGATGATTATTGCAAATAGGGATGAATGTAAATAAATCGACTAACCTTAGCGATATGCTTCCTGTTAACGTAATAAATCAATAGACCTATCCCTTAAACAACAATCTACCGATCTATCTTGTTAAACCTAATAACCCTAACCGCCAGTTCCTATAAACCAACGAAACAAAGCAAAACACTTCCACCCCTACGGCCATTACCGTAACCGTATACATGGTTATGCTTCCTGTCAGCCACAACAAGCCCATAGCCGTCAAGAAAAACAGACAATTTCCAACCATCACTCTCATATACACGGACGAATAGCCTAGCGGGACCAGACGATTTCCTCCAAGGAAACCATTGATAGATGTCAAGATCGCAGAGATTCCCAACAATCGCATAATGACAGAAGCCTCCTCTATATGTTCTCCGGCGAGAAGATACACCAGCCAGTCACTGCCGATGAACATACTAATGTAGAAAAACAAAGCGATCCCTACCGACAAGAACATCACATGATTGATGAAACGAATATTCCGTTCACGGGAGATCTTCGGGAAAACAGCTTGCGCTATCATGGAGGCTGGGAGTTTCATCAAATGAAGCACCTTATCCGCCATATCATAAATAGAAACCTCAGACATCCCCAGGAAAGAGCCGATCACCAATTTATTAACGTTCACATAAATCTGCGTGGACAGGATCGAAACAAACAAGGGCAAGCTCTCCTTATAGGCCGATCGCAATTCCCTTACCGGCATCAAGGATAACCTTACTCTCTCTTTTCCCAACACGATATATAAAGAGAGACAACCCGCCAGTATAGCCCCGATCCCGTTTAACAAGGGGATCAGCAAATAATCCTCTTGCCGATGGACAAACAAGAATATAGCAACCACGAACAACAGGCGGGCAGATAGGTTCACGAATGTGATATATTTCATTTTCTCAATCCCCTGAAAGAACCAGATAGGTAACAGAAGCTCGTTGAATGTCAAAAGGAAAGAGAGGACATACACCCAATAATGATCCTCAAAGAACGGAACCATACTGATGACCGATAAATACAGGACTAGGCAAACAAGCCATAAAATGAACTTACACCAATAAATGGATGTGACGATCCGGGATAATCTTGCCCTATCCTGCTTGTAAATCGCCACGTTCCTCGCTCCGGACATATTGAACCCGAAGTTGATCACCAGCGATACATAGTTTATTATAGATTGAGCGAATATGATCACGCCATACAATTCCAAGCCTATAACCCGAAGCAAGTAAGGATAGGTAAGCAATGGAAATAGAATAGCGAATACCTGCAGCAAACTCAGATAGGAAAAATTAGCCAGTATGGTCTTATTCCTTCCCAGCCTCTCTTGTAAAGCCATCATCTAAAGATTCAATCCCTACCGAAGATATCCCTCGTATAGACCTTTCCCGACACATCGTCCAGACAATCATCATAACGATTGGCTATGATGGCGTGGCTCATCTCCTTGAAACGGGCGAGATCATTCACCACGGCACTGCCGAAGAAAGAACTCCCGTCTTCCAATGCAGGCTCATAGACGATCACCTTGGCCCCTTTCGCCTTGATACGTTTCATCACGCCTTGAATAGAGGACTGGCGAAAATTGTCACTGTTCGATTTCATCGTCAAACGGTATACACCCACGACGCATTCTCGCTCCTCGGAGCACCGGAAACTGTTCCTCTCGCTATAATCGTAATACCCGGCCTTGCGCAACACCTGGTCCGCAATAAAATCCTTCCGGGTATGATTGCTCTCCACGATCGCGGTCATCATATTTTGAGGGACATCCTGATAATTGGCGAGCAACTGCTTGGTGTCCTTCGGCAGACAGTAGCCTCCGTAACCAAAGCTGGGATTGTTATAATGCGTGCCAATACGAGGATCCAGCCCCACGCCCTGGATGATGGCACTCGAATCCAAACCTTTCACCTCCGCATAGGTATCCAACTCGTTAAAATAACTTACACGCAAAGCCAGATAGGTATTAGCAAACAACTTCACGGCCTCGGCCTCCTTCATTCCCATGAATAGCGCCGGAATATCCTGTTTAATGGCACCTTCTTGAAGCAGGGCGGCGAACGTGTGGGCAGCCTTCTCCAAACCCGGAATATCCGCAATCCTCTCGATCGCCTCATTCTCCGCATTGAATTGCTCATCGCTTAGCAATTTGGGATAACCAACGATTATACGGCTGGGATAAAGATTGTCATAAAGCGCCTTGCTCTCACGCAAAAACTCCGGAGAAAACAGCAGATTGAGTCGCTCAATACCCTTTTGGGCGTATCTCAGATAAAGACTCCGGCAATATCCGACCGGAATGGTCGACTTGATCACCATCACCGCCCTTGGATTAACACTCAATACCAGATCGATCACATCCTCAATATGGTGCGTATCAAAATAGTTCTTCACCGGATCATAATTGGTAGGAGCCGCAATAACGATGAAATCGGCATCACGATAAGCGGACGCTCCATCAAGCGTAGCCGTCAAGTTCAACTCCTTCTCCTTTAGGTATTTTTCGATATACTCATCCTGAATAGGAGATTGCTTCCGGTTTAGCGTCTCCACCTTCTCCGGTATAACGTCAACCGCAGTGACCGGATGATGCTGTGCCAACAGCGTAGCAATACTCAACCCGACATAACCGGTTCCAGCTACAGCAATTTTGATTTCCTCTGACATAATGATTATTGTATATAAGTAGTCACTTCAGATCCGTAACAGACCCAAAGCATTTGTTTTGACTAAAAAAATATCCTAGGTTCATCCACCATGTATCTTAGGTGCGTTGGTAAAATATCTTAGGTTAGTGGCGCAAGTCACCTAAGATTGCTCATGGGGGTCTATCGCCCCATTGCCCATCTCATCGGACGGCATTTCCTTATGAGTGCCTTTCAGATGGAAATCAAGATCACCTTACGTAAGGTCTCTTTTATCGAATTTAGCACGTCCGCTTTCATTAATTTATGACAATTATTTTTCCTCTAGAGTAAATATACGAAATTTCATGCTAATTGCCAACCATCAATCAAAATCATTATACCATAATTGAGTTTATTACTTTTCCAGCGCTTCATATTTGGAGTTCATGTCAGCTGGGGCAAGCCTTCCACCTCGCCAGCGTGCCATACATGGTAATCCGCCATGGGAAGCCCGGGGACGGTCAATAGCTTGTAATCCGTCTCGTCCCTCCTCAAGATATGTTTACGGGCGTACAAACGGAGTGAGCGATCCGTAACGGACACCATCACGATCGGGAACGGATAAGCGAACAGGCGCAGCGGCGTAGTCTCGCTATCCGGAAACACACGACGCAACTGATAGGCAGAACGCTCGAACGACACCCAGTAAGATCCCGTACAATACAGGTGTATTGAGTTCAGGTTCGCACGCTCACGATCCATGATCTCTGTCAAATGGTCACGCAACAGGTTCATCAAACGGATGCCCGAAGGAAGGGAAGACATGTCTTGAATTATGATGTATGATGTATGAATTTTGAATTATTCATTATTCATTATTCATTATGTTTCAGCCAACCGTCGTAATCACGTAGACGACGTATCAACACAGACTTACTTTTCTTGGGAGAAGGCTCGTCCAGCCACGGGTCAACCCCCTCGTGCGCCATGCGTTGGTAGAGGCTGCTGTCCGTACAGCCGTACAGCGTGACCAGCAACAAGGCACGGGATTGCCCCGCTTTTATCACCGGGAGCATGCTGCGCATCGTGGCGTGCAAACGATCGAACTCATCCGACTCGCCCAAAAGCAGATAGGCTGGAAGGAGCAAAGAGTAAAGCTTGCAACGGATCACGTCGGTCTCACCACGGAGAGAGGCGTAGCCACGCAGGACCTCACGGGCCAGACGGGCATCCTCATCCACTACCACGCCAGAGGCGTGGTAACGGCCCAAGGCATCGTGCAAGCCCTCCGACAGACGGTCGTTGTCCAAATGGGTATACACGTGCTTGCCCCCCGTGTTCAGCTCGATCAACTCATACTCGCCTCGCCTCACCTCGAACAAGGGAACCCACATGCAATCGAGGATACGCACCATCACGTCCTTATGGCCACCGCCCGGCTGTACCACCACCTCGGCCTCCATGTCGGTAAAAGGGCCGGAGGTGATACGCACACGGTCGCCTTTCAACAAGCGACCGCTATCTGGCACGTACACCGGAAGCTCGTTGGAGTAAGAAGCCGCGACCCAACGCAAGGTATCCATCTCACGATCCGAGAGGTACGGGAAATAAGACCGCCCGCCGGAGGAAACCCGGGGGAGGAAATTATACAGGGGAAGCGTACGCTTCAGGCGGAAGATCTCGTCCTCCGAGGCGTGGACGAACACGTAGTTGTACAACAGGGGCCGTTTCGTGTTGACCATCTTGCCGCCCACCTTCCTCGCCTCGACATACGAGGGGGAGAAATACTCGAACAACGCCTCACCACGACGCTCACGGCGGGAAAGCTCAGCGTCCAGCCCCTTCGAGGGGCTGATCCTGTCACGCCCGCCACCGGCGGTAGGGAGCGTGAGCACGTACCAGCGGACGGCCTCTTGGTCACGTCGCTTCAGAACATGCGCCATGAACCTATCCGAGCACTTGCCTGTCAATATATCCATCTCTATGATTATCTTTTCCAGTGGTTATCCCGTGGCCCGAAAACAGACCCCACGGCAATTCAGAGCCCTACCAAGAATCTTTTATATTATCTTGATAAACAGTGCTTTATATTTCCAAATATGGCATTACTGAAAATTACCATCTCTCGAAATCTTAGGCTACTTGGGGAGTAGCGTTCATTTCACGGTGCAAATGTAGCAAAAAATAGCAAATAACAAGCAATCATTAGTTTTAGTTTGTGCTCCGGCCTTGATTCTCCTTAAATCTTCGTTCTTATTCCTAGTGTATAGACATGGCAATAGAGACGAAATGATCTCGTATTTCCTACATCATCACGTCCCTTCTAAAAAATCGAACATACATTCCTGTAGAGACGGGGCGTGCCCCGTCTCTACAACCGGGTGATAACCGTTCTCGCACCTTTTAGGCTACTCCCCAAGTAGCCTCATCCCACCTCTGGCATATAATTATATACATTCTCAAAGCAAGACTTGTTTACCACCGTCATTTTCTCCAACGAGAAACTTCTCAGATAAATCTGGGTTGTCTTGATGGATTTATGGCCTAATAACTCGCTGATCATCTCTATGGGGACATTTTGTTCCTTCAATGACATGGCAAAGGAATGACGGATCGTGTAGGAAGTCACATCCGAGACTATTCCGGCAACCTCTTTCAACGTCTTCAAGTTCCGGTTAAACCGGGACAAGGCCGCAGTGTACTCGAGATATTCCTCATGGCCGTTCTTCGTCCCACTTAAAAAGGGAAATAAATAGCCGGAGCCTCCACCCCTCTCACCTGCCAGCTCCTTATACATAGCTTCCGCCGTATCCAAGACCTCCAACCGCATAGAGGTCCCGGTCTTCTGGCGATTGTAATCCAATATGCCGTTCTTGATATTACCCCTATTCAAATGGGCGAAATCAACGAACGACATCCCCCCATATTGAAACATCAAGCAAAGGGCCAGTTGTGTCTTCCTCAACTTCTCTCCTTTTACCGGGACAGTCATCAGGCGATTCAAATCACCCAGAGGCAAGGATTTCTTGCGCTGGCTTTCCACACCCGTAAAAACCCCCTTGAATAATGAAGGGATAAACGCCGCCTCGCCATTCTCCACCGCCTTGTTATAGATACAACGCAAACGGCGGATATACGTGGAGACCGTATTACGCATGCAGCCTTTCTCCAACAAATAAGCCTCGTACCGGCGAAGAGTATCCTTATTTATATATGTATATGGGATACGATCCGTCCCGCTATACCGTATAAAAGAGTTCATCGCATCCTGATAACTTTTCGCCGAGGAATACCGTCCTTCCTTTTGTAACAGACTTATATACTCTCGCATCCCTTCCACCAAATCTTTCTCATCCATATCTCTCTATTTTAAATTCCAACTGAAAACAAACACGCAAAGTTAGACATCTTGACGATTACTAACTCTCAAACAAGCATTTACAATTAAAACATCTTCATATATTTTTTTCACTGTAAAGAGTCATTTATTTCATAGTTATGACTTTTTATTTCATAGTTATGATTTTTCCAAATCATAACTATGAAATTTTCAATACAAAAAAACATATAAAAACGTGGATCTAAATCTATCGTCCGGAAATGCCACAACTACGAATTTCTCACTTCAGACAGGATAGAAATTTCAAATTAAAAGTTAAAGCACAGATTGTCGAAAAAATAAAAATCCTAAAATATGAACGTTTTCAAACTTTTTAGAGGCTCTCTATGTTTATTATGAGATAAAAATAAAAACCTATGCGATTTAAACTAATAGGCCTCATCTGTCTTATAATGCAGTGTAATTTATCTTGCACTCAACACATTATAAACAAAGAAACCGTCCAGACTTTGGATTTACACCGCTATATGGGGAAATGGTTTGAAATAGCACGCTTTGATCATCGCTTTGAGCATAATCTCGTAGGGGCTACCGTGGAATACTCATTTCTCCCGAATGGAGATATAGAAGTTGTTAACAGCGGATATTGGGGTAATTTTTCCGGTTCCTTCAAACGAGCGAAAGGTATAGCCAAAATAACAGATCCTACGTGTCCTAGTAAATTAAAAGTGTGTTTCTTTATGCGGTTCTACGCCGAGTACAACATTATGGAAATTGACGAGGATAATTACTCATACGCTCTCGTAGGCAGTAATACCTCAGACTATTTATGGCTACTTAGTCGTACGCCTACACTCCCAGAAGAGGCTATTCTCTTTTTATTGACTAAGGCCAAAGAAAGAGGATATAACACATCAATGCTCAAATGGGTCAAACAAAAACATGAAAATCAAAAATAATTTCTTCAAATTTCGCTATAAGCATTGAAAATATTCAACTTATGGCTAATTTTGTTGTTATAATATAAAAAGCGTTGTTTTATGAAAAAAATATTACAAGAGTTTAAGCAGTTCGCCATGCGAGGTAACGTAGTGGACATGGCGGTAGGTATCATTATCGGTGGTGCCTTTGGAAAGATCGTATCTTCTATCGTAGCGGATCTGATCATGCCGGCGGTAGGTTTACTTGTAGGTGGCGTCAATTTCACGGATTTAAAAATCACCTTGAAGCATGCTGTAATGGAGGGAGACAAGGTGATCTCTCCGGCGGTCTCCATTAACTACGGAAATTTCATACAAGTGACACTGGATTTCATAATCATAGCTTTCGCCGTCTTTTTACTTGTCAAAGGTGTTAATGCTTTAAGCAAGAAGAAGGAAGAGGCCCCGAAAGCTCCGGCCGCTCCCCCTGCGGATATCCAATTACTTACCGAGATTAGGGATTTACTGAAAAATAACAAATAAACACCAACCTTATTGGTTGACTTGCTGTTTCATAACTACAAAAAATAATGTTTTAACTCATAAAAAGTAGTAGTTATGAAAAATGTATTATTCGGTTTAGCCGTAGGTGTAGTTGTTGGTTACGTACTTCGCAGGATGGAAGATCAAGGACAGTTCGAATGTCTGGAGAACGAACTCCACGGTCTTACAGATAAGGCGAAGAAAAAAGTAAAGGACGTGGTAGACACGGGTAAAAATCAAGTCGAATACGTCAAAGACAGAGTAGAACATATGGTTGAAAAACCTAAAAGTAATTAATCGACCTCCCTGTTATTAGGGCAAGAAAAAGAAGCTATCACAAAAAAAGTCAATGATAGCTTTTTTTTTTCATTTTAGATGTAACGTTTTTTCAACTCCATTCGTCTTATAAGAAAAGAGTATAAATTAATTACACTTCATATGAGAACAAGAATGATGGCCTTATTTGCGTTGATCGCTTTTTGCGTGATGCCTATCGAGGCGAAGAAAGTAAAAGGGAATGGGGATATTATCACGAAAGAAATCTCCGTCAGAGACTATTCAGCGATAAAAGTCGGCTCAACCGCCATGGGGTATAGCGACAGTTGGTTCAGCCTATTCAGCCGTGGGGGAAATCCGTCGTACGTTTTCGGATATACGCAAGGAGAATCAGCGTCCTTACGAATCACGATCGACGAGAACTTATATCCTTATATAAACGTTCAAGTAAAAAACGAAGAACTTTCAATCTCCACAGAGAATGGTACACAATTAAGCCCTACCCGATTTAAAATAGAGGGCACTTCCAAGAAGCTGGAAAAAATCCAGATGTCCGGTTGTATGGATTTTGTCCTGAGAAGCGCTTTATCCGGAGATGATCTGGAAATTATAGCGACAAGGGGTAGCGACGTGAAAATGGAGAAACCGGTCAACGTATCTAATTGCATAATTGAGGCGACCAGCGGTAGCGATATCATCATCAACGATCTTACTACCCGAATAATACGAGGCCGTGCCAGCGGAGGTAGCGATCTCAAGCTTACGGGAAAAGCGGAGAACGGCGAATATTCCGCCTCAGGTGGCTCGGATATCAAGGCTTATGATCTTATCTTAAACCAGTTGGAATGTTCCGCCAGTGGTGGCTCCGATATTTATACGCACGTAACCGATTATATCAAGGCTTCGGCAAGCGGAGGTAGTGATGTACATTACAAAGGTTCGGCAAGATCGGATACATCCACTTCCGGAGGAAGCGATATTATAAAAGAGGGTAATTAACACCCTCTTTTTTTACCCTCTTATACATTGAATTTTATAACAAAAGTACTTCCTTTTCCAACTGCGCTATCAACAGAAAGTGTTCCTCCATGAGCTTCCACGAAGTCTTTACTGATAGCCAGCCCTAGACCACTCCCTTGTACCTTCGTTCCCGGCACACGGAAATAGCGATCGAATATACTTTGATGATATCGGGGATCAATACCCTTACCGAAATCTTGCACATAGATCTCCACGCTATGATCTTGCTGGCGGGCACCGATTATGATACGGCCATTCTCCGGGGTATAATGAATTGCGTTCGACAATAGATTCGTCAAGACCCACGCGATTTTCTCGCTATCCACAAAAAGCTTGGAAATCTTCTCCGGGTATTCCACCTCTATATGGCAATTGAAGCGATCAGCTTGCACTTGGTTCGCCTTTATCGCATACTCGATCAATTCGATCGGTTTGGTTATTTTCGGATTCAATTGTAGCTTGCCAGCCTCCACCTGCGTCATTTTCAATAGCTCACTGGTTATTTCCAGTAATCGATTACTACTTTCCTTGATACTTTCCGCCAGTGCTTTTTGCTCGTCGTTCATGGCTCCCACACGGGCATCCTCCAACAATTTCAGGCTCATCATGATCGCCGATATCGGAGTTTTCAATTCATGGGAGATCGTCGAGATAAAAGTGGTCTTAGCGGAATCCAACTCCTTAAACTCCGTGATGTTCTTCAATAAGATCACGTCGCCCACATACACCTCCGCCTCGCCATTCTCCAACACACGGATCGGTATATATTGCACTTGAAAATAACTTTCCTTATTATCCGCGTAAATTTTAAGCGGCTCTTTTTTCTCGCCCGGCTGGATCAGTTCCCGAACTAACCTGCGAAGCAAATCGTTCCGTAAGGATAATTCCGAGGCAGACTTTCCGATCACGTTTTCCCGCTTGAGATTCAAGATCGTCAAAGCCTCGTTATTGGCGAAAAGAATCTTACGATCCCGATCCAAGCCTATGATTGGCTCCGTGATACTATTCACGATAGCCTCTATATATTTCTTTCCTTGAATAATATCCGCCAACGTACTTTTCCGGTATTCCGTAAGCCGTTCCGCCATCCGGTTAAAGGATTTCGCTACCCCCTCGAATTCATCATATTTAACGAGATCCAATCGTTTCTCGTAATTATGGTTAGCGATCTCCATGATACCGTCCATCAACATACGGATAGGGGTATTTATCGAACGGGGGAAACGTATTAAAAAAGCGAAAGCGACCACCATACAAGAGAGGCCAATCCCCCAAATCCAAAATAAAGCCTTTTGAGACGTAGACTCCGCCACTTGGCTTTTCCTGTAGATAGAAGCCATATTCAAACTCATGACTTGATTTAAGGCGAGACGTACACGACGGATATTCTCCTCATTACGCTCTTTCGCCAATTGCTCGTATTGAGCGACTAGATGTGAGGTGGCCACGTTCTCATCGACCTCCGTGATATTCTTTTTCTGTAGCCCTAGGTTTTTCTCGAAATCGGCTTGAGCCGAAGGATCGCTATCGATTCGTTCCAGCGCATCCAGCATCCGGCGTGAATAGAGTAAAGAATTATAATTATCGGCCAATATGTTCCTTGTGTCGGCAGACATATCGGAGATGTTCTTTACCGATAGACCTCCCAGCAAAACGATCATGGCAAACAGCAGCCCGATTCCGTATCTTAGTTTTGTTTTAATCTTCAGACTCATAGGTGATGTATTTTAAGCGATTATTATTAAGTTTACGTTCAGCAAAGATAAACTATTTAGCAATGTCCGTTTCTCCTTGCATATCTTCAAGATGCTTTCGGGTATACATATAATGCAGAATATGAGATTAAAGCCCATACTCCTCAATCTTCCGATAAAGAGTAGTGAGGCCTATACCTAGAAGGCGGGAAGTTTCGGTTTTATTGCCTTTTGTGTATTTGAGCACTTTTTGGATATGCATTTTCTCTACGCCACTCAGGTCAAAACCGCTATAAGATTCCGTACTCGCCGCAGAGGAGGTTTGCATATTCAAAGGGAGAGCATCCAAGGTTAAGGTATCTCCATCGGCAATAATCAGGCTACGCTCAATTGCATTACGCAACTCACGTACGTTACCTTTCCAAGCTCGTTTTTTCAGGGCATCTATATATTCGGGCGAAATTGTTCGGATATTCTTTCCCATCTTGGAGGAAAAAGCGGAAACAAAGGCTTTTATATGGAGAGGGATATCCTCGACCCGTTCACGAAGCGCGGGAAGATGGATCTGGAAAACGGAAAGCCGATAAAATAGATCTTCCCGGAAATGCCCTTGCTCGATCTCTTTCTCTAAATCACGGTTGGTAGCGGCAATAATTCGTACATCCACTTTCGTTGGTTTCGTATCGCCGATCTTGATAAACTCCCCGGTCTCAAGGATACGGAGCAATTTCGCTTGCAAGTCGAAAGCCATTTCCCCGATCTCATCCAAGAAGATCGTACCTCCGGAAGCTTCCTCAAACAAGCCTTTTGTCTCTTTCAAAGCACCGGTAAAAGCCCCCGCTTTATGACCGAACATCTCGCTTTCCAATAAATCCCGACTAAAAGAGGAACAATTGATAGCGACAAAAGACTTCCCTTTCCGGGAACTATGTTGATGGATGGATTGAGCAAAGACCTCTTTTCCCGTACCGGTCTCACCAGTCAACAGAACTGGAACCTCCGTAGCCGAGACTTTCTGAGCCAACGCTATCGCCGCCTGGATAGCGGGTGATTTACCGACAATCGTATCAAACGAATATTGCCTCCCGACGGACGTAGCTTCCTTCTTTTGCTGCTGATAAGCGGCAGAAGCTTTCTCCATCGCTTTGGCTACCAGAGGAATGATCTTATTATTATCATCCCCTTTCGTGATATAATCGAAGGCTCCATTCTTGATTGCCTGTACGCCATCCGGAATATTACCATGCGCGGTAAGTAGGATGATCTCGGATAGAGGGCGAAGTTTCTTTAAGTCCGACACCAAATCCACGCCATTACCATCCGGCAAGAACACATCGCACAGCACCACCTCCGGCGAATGTTGCTCCATCTGCCTCAGCCCCGCCTTACAAGTAGCAGCCTGTAAAACCTCGTATCCCTCCAAACCGATAATGCGTGAAAGTAAACCTAAAATCTGCTTCTCGTCGTCGATAATTAAAACTTTGCCCATACACCGGAGTTATTTATTTGGGCACAAATGTACGCTTTTTACCTTTTTCCCAAAAGCATTAAAGCATACATGTTAACGCCGTCTTATTTAAAATCGTCACCTTTCTCCTTGTAATGCTGATAAATCCCTCATCCACCAATCTCCCGATTTCCTTCGATAAAGCCGGGCGGGTAACACCAAAATACTCTGCTAACTGCTCTTGGGTATGTTCTAGTTCCACGACATTCGAATCCTTTTGCTGATGTTCGAATAAGTAATAAATAAAGCGGTTCCGGATGCCACGAAACGAAAGCACCTTCAAACGAGTCATCGTACATTTATTACAGCTAGTACTGACGCAAAGGAAATTATGCAGGAATAACGGCATAGAATGCATTAAGGTAAATACAGACTCCTTGGTGCCCTTAAGCAATACCACATCCTCGTCGACGGTAAAAGTAGCGGGGAATTGGTTTTTCTCGGAAAAGATATGAGGCGTAGCGAACGTGCGTGGAGCCTGTATCGTCTCCACGCGCACGATGTTACCTGATACGTCCAAAACATCCACGTTCAATTTTCCCTCCAATAAAACATGAAGGGCGTTACAAGTCGTCCCTTGATGAATTATGGTTTTTCCTTTTGGATGCTCCTCTACTGTATATTCAAGTTTATCCAAAAACTCTTCCCGCATCTTAAGCGTAAAATTCTTAAAAAGCGGGATTTTAAACATATCGGTTATATCCATCGTATCTTGTTTTGAAAAAAGGTTTACTCCTGCAAATATACCCTTTTCCTTGAGAACTGTTACCATTTCGTCGTGAATATAGTTGGATTAATATTTATTGATAACCAACCCCAATCTTGCCAATGAGACGGATTTCCACCCTTCACGACCTTCATGGTATTCGTTCCCAACATCGTAGAATATCCCGCCGATAATTTCACGTCTTTCATGATTACCCAATCCACTTGGAAATCCAATTCCGAACCTAAACCTTTACTCAATTTATCATTACCTTCGTATACGTCGCCCGTGATGGAGAAATAATGATAGGCTAAAGACAGGTTTACCTTGGAAGAAGGTTTATAGGCGACATTTACCTGATTATCCCATAAGCCCGGATTCAATCCGTTGACAAAAGAGGAGGCGTAGAAATAATCCATGGCACCATAAAACTTATGATGGGTTCCGTACAGAGGATCAAACGCCTTATATTTCCCGTCGGCCCCATCCGAGCCACTCAGATAATCACTACCTACACCGATCTTCCATTGCGGATCGATTTGATAAGCGGCGTTTACCGCCCATAAAAAAGCGGAAACATCCCGTCCGCTTTTCGTCTTGCCGAATTGATAATAGAAAGTACCACCTATCGTCCAGTTACTAGGCCTATAGATCAGATTCGTTCCTAAGGTTTGCAGATATTTTGTATCCGAGTTTTGTTTCTCGGCATCACCGCCTTCCATCCCTAAGTTCATAAACAAGAAGGATGCGTTAAAACTCTTGTCGAAGAGATGCTTATACCAAAGGGTTTGCATCGTTTTATAGGGTTGCGCACCCGGAGCGTAATACGTTCCTCCGATCGTTTTCTCATCATTCTGGTTGAATGCGAGAATTAAATGCATTTGGTTATTCGTGTTCTCGTAGCCTAGCTTCAAAGCATCATGATAACGACCGGCCACGTTCCAATCCAACGCACCCATGATACGCTCGTCATCGTATACCAACGACTGGCGACCTAACTTAGCGAAGAAACCCGATCCGAAATCCAGTTTCGCCCACGCCTCATTCAAGATAAAACGACCATTCTTATCGATTTGAGGATCCTGCCCCCATACGCCAACATGTTGCGCAGACAAACCGATAGACAAACGATCCCGCTCATACCCCAAAGAAAGGCGGGCACGGTTATTGATAAACCCGGTGGACTCGGCATCTTTAGGCCGGGGGAATAAGACCCCGTTCCGGTACTCGGCTCTCGGACGTATCTGCACTTTCATCGAAAACGTATTCTCTTTCGTATTTTGTGTTTCTTCCGCTTGCGCGAAAAGGGCCACAGAGAGCAAGCCCGCTACTAAAACAACTAGTTTTTTCATATACCTCTGATTTTAATTATTCCATATTATAAGTATGTACACTATATCCTCGTGCGGAGGGTAGATAATTCACGCCAATCCAACACACCTGTAGCAAAAGAAAAGAGAAAACCAAAAGCCCCAACGCCGCCGAATAACGCAAGTGATGACGAAGGCGATAATGGATATAAATCAAGTACCCCAACCAAGTGGCAGCCGCCCATGTCTCCTTCGGGTCCCAATTCCAATAATGCCCCCACGCCTCCTTGGCCCATAAAGCGCCGAACAGCATCCCAATCGTGAGGAAGGCCATACCGACATATACCAAGTTATCGCATAAACTCATCATCCCCTCGTCAATCCCCTTCTTCCTCGCACGGATCAGCAGGTAAATGGCGATAAGGGCTGCGGCGCCCAGCATGGCATAAGAGAACATATAGACAATCACGTGCGGAGCGAACCACGGACTTTGCAAAGCGGGCATCAAGGTCTTGTTATGTATCTCCGGCTTAAACAGATTGACACAGATAAAGACAAAGGCCAACAATGTACTAAAGGATAGTATCCATTTATACCGCCAACGGACATAAGTGATCACGCCCGCCACCGGCAAGAAGAAAGAATACCATAGACGAGTCTCGCCCATCGTGCGCAAGGGCGGCCTCTCCAACGAGATCCACATCCCTACGATAAAAGCGGAAAATATAACCAAGCCAAACACGGTCCAAACGACAGCCCCCTTGGAAAAAGAAGGACGATAAGCCAACCATGCCCCACCTATCCAGCAAAGTAACGCCGGAGCGGCGAAATAAATAAAGTAACTCCAATCCATACTATTCTTTTTTTACGGGAGCGGACAGGAATAATCCGATCGCCCCGGCTATCATCATTAAGATCCCTGTATAAACGATCGGCAACCATGGATCTCTTACCAACTCAAATACACTCATCCGGCTCCATTTACCTTTCGTCTCGTCGTAACTCAACTGGTAGATTTTCCATCCGGCGATAGAGAGCGGCTTATTCACCTCGATACACGCCTCCTTGGTCTGTTTATCTTTCGTATAGACCATTACGTCCGAGGCAAAGCGTCTCGGTTCCCGTTCCGGCATCACCATACTGACCGCATCATCCAGTTGGAGCGATATGTATGGAAAGATATAGCTGCCACAACTCACCCAGCCTTCCTTCTGCCGTCCGGTAAGTTCGTTACGTGCTTTTACGTATAAAGCGGTGGTTGCCCCCTCGGAGTGAAATTCCACGAAGTTTACCGTATCCTGCCCCATCACGCAAGCCGCCATCGGTAGTGAACGGGTAACCTCAACCTTCCAGCCTTGCAGGTTTCCGGCTAAGGGAATTTCCTCCACCAATATGTTCTCGGGTTGCTTTTCAGGAAGCGCTTTTCCGGTCGTATTGTCGATTAGCATTAACTTAGGAGGATATTCATCGATCGTAAACGAACGAAGCTCGATGGCGAGCGGTAGCTCTATCATCTCGTTCTTCTCGTCCGAAGCCCTCCACTCGGGATTCTCCAACGGAACCGTCATCCGTAAACGACGTAAATCCCCGTTTCCCAAGATCGCCGCCAACAGCGTGATAAATAAGCCGGCATGGTTCAGCATAAACGGAACATCCCGCCAGCGAAACGATACGATACGCTTCAATGTGACAAAGCCCAAGACAAACAAGAAATAGAGAAACAGCAGGACAAAAGGCCACGACATCGTAATCCGCTCGATACCCGGACCCACAAATCCCATAACCAACACGACCGACAAAAGAGCCGACAAAGAGGTAATGCTCGCCGTTAACCCGGAAAACCACTGGACAACCGTGATTTTCCGGCTAACAACAAACCCTATACATAGAACCAGCAGAAAAATCAATCCTCCGGCCACATTCACCGGATATTGGAACAACCCTGCCTGAACCGGGCCGGTGATCAGTTGCAAGCCAAATCCCGTAATCAGTAAACCGACACAGATGGCCCAGCCTTCAGCATATCCCCAAGGTTGTTTCCACATAATCAAATGTTCTTCGCTAAACGATTATTCTCTTGCGCCTCTTTCACCCATTGCGGAACGATCGTATTCAGGAATTTCTCCTTTGCGGTACGTTCTGCGGCCATATCCAAACCGATATATTGCTGAGCCTTTTCTTTCGTAGAGAAGTCCGGCATCGGAACATCATCCGTATAACCTAATTTCGCTAACACCTTCGCGGTAGCCAGACGAGCTTGCATCGCCTTATCCAATCCATTGCCTAATATCCTTTGAATCTCTTGCGGAGCGTGGAACGCGCCACCATGAGAAGCCACGCCGAAATCCCAACGCCATTGCGCCTGACGGATCAGTTTCAATACGTCTTTCATCTGATCCTCGGTAGCCCCCTTATCCCACGCGAACTTCGCCTCGATATGCGCTTTCGCCAACTCGGTCTCCAAGCGGTTACGCATCTCGTTCGCCTTATTCTGACGCTCGTACACATTATTGCGTAAGGTCTCCTCGCTCTCACGATGGCAAACCTGGCACGTACGGTCGATCATAGCCAACGGGCTTTGGATATGGTGGTCACTATATTTCACGCCACCCTCGCTCTTGTACGGCATATGGCAATCGGCGCAAGATACGCCCCGCTGCGCATGGATACCCATCTGGGAGATCTCATAATCCGGGTGCTGTGCCTTTAAGATCGGAGCACGGCTTAGCTTATGCGTATAATCGGCGAAACCGGCCTCATCGTAATAAGCCTCCATATCCTCAACCGTAGAACCTTTATCCCAAGGGAAAGTCAAGTATTTGCCATCGCCCTTGAAATAATATTCCACGTGGCATTGCGCGCAAACCAAGGAACGCATCTCTTGCTGGGTCGCTTTCGTGATGTCCTTGCCTTGACGCTGGAAAGCCTCGATCAAAGCCGGGCGACTGATATGCAGGTTCATATTCTCCGGCTCATGGCAATCGGCGCAACCGATCGGATTCACGATCTCTTTACCCAGAGAAGCCCATTTGCCCTTATAGAAATTATCCACGCCCATCGCTTGCATCATACGGGGAACATCCGGGCTTTTACAAGTCCAGCAAGTAGCCGGTTGCGGCCCCTCGTTCTCTGTCATCGGAGCGCCTACACGCAACGTGTTACGCATATCCTCGATCGCATACATATGCCCTCTCGGGGTAGAATAATCCTTAGAGAAAGCGTAACCAGCCCAAAGGATCACCATTTCCGGACGAGCCTCCAGCACATCGACCGCCTGATTCCCGTTGTATAAACTCTTGAAACTCGTATCCGCCGTAGCTTCCCAAGTCTGGTACTCACGTGGATAATTCGGTTCGAACTTATCATTGCGAGCCTCGATTCCTGTGATCTCCGTCTTCTTATTATTCATTACGCTAGAGACCTCCGCATGTCTCTCGTTCACGGAAGCAGCGATCATACCCAAAACAAAAACAACGACCATGGTTCCTCCAAACAGCAACCAACCTTGCCATGATTTTAATTTCTTTTCCATAACTATACTGATTTATTATTATTTACTTAGCATATCTTTTAACCAGTCCGGCGATACGGACTTCGGATAAGGCACCAACGCATTCGGTGTAGAAGACAGGCTGTTCATACCTCCGTGCGGCACCTCGCGATGGCAATCCCAGCAAGCTTTCCCTTCTCCCGCCATTGCCATCTCATGATCGATCCTTCCGGTATTCACGAATTCCGTATTCAACTGCGTATGGCAACGGATACAGTTATTCATGATTACCTCCGCGCTCTCGTCGATCGCCTGTATCACTTGCGGTTCCCCTCGCATCATGAATACCGAGGCGTGGCGCATTCCGTCCATACCCTTGAAGAACCACTTCTTCACGGCGTTCTCGTGCGGCACATGGCAGTCGTTGCAAGTGGCGTTACGGCTGTGCGAGCTATGATTCCATGTAGCGTAATAAGGGCCCATGATGTGGCAATTCACGCAAGTAGCCGGGTCATCGGACAAATAGGTCCACGCCCGGGAAGCATATAAGGTATAAGACCCCAGCCCGCAAAGGACACCTCCGGCTATAATAGCGGCTAGTTTCCAAGTTCTTGTCGGGAACAGCGTTTGTATTATTTCTCTTATTTTCATACCGCTGATTCTTTAATATTGGTTTATGAGATACAAATATCCTAAACTTGCGTGCGGGAAATTGTAATAAATATTACATTGCACGAAATTTTATGCGTAAAATGAAAAGATTGTTATTTATCTCGGTCTCCGCACTCCTTTTATGTTCTTCGTGCGTGAGTAAAAAGAAATACCTCCTTGCCGAGAACGGCCGGTTGGAGGCGATCGGACGTGGCGACGCCTTGAAGGAGGAATTGATTAAATGCAAGGACGATAACGACGCACTCAACAACCGGATCGCCGCCTTGATAAGGGATACGACCACAATGGGGCGTGATATCCGTAATTACCAGACCATGTTGAATACCAATATGGGTGAGCAGGACAAACTGAATGCCTTGTTACAGCAAAAGATGAGTGAGCTGGACGAGCGTGAGCGTACCATCAACGAGCTACAGGATATGATGAACGCACAGAACGCAAAGGTACAGAATCTGTTGAGTAGCGTGAAAGACGCTTTGCTGGGTTTCAACAGCGACGAGCTGACCGTAACCGAGAAGAATGGTAAAGTATATGTAGCCATGTCGGATAAGCTTCTGTTCCAATCGGGTAGCGCAAAGGTCGATAAACGAGGCAAGGAAGCGTTGGCTAAGTTGGCCGAGGTGTTGAATAAGCAAAACGATATAGACGTTTATATAGAGGGCCATACGGACAGCAAGCCGATCAATACCGCCCAATTCAAGGATAATTGGGATCTAAGCGTGATCCGTGCGACCTCCGTAGTGCGTATCCTTACCAAGGACTACGGGGTGAATCCGCTACAGATACAGCCTTGTGGTCGTGGGGAGTTTATGCCGGTCGCTGATAACGAGACCGCCGATGGACGTAGCAAGAACCGCCGTACGGAAATCATCATGGCTCCGAAGTTGGATAAGTTGATGCAGATGTTGCAGTGATAATGATATTGTCAAGCTCCGGGTATTATCTACTGCCGGAGCTTGGCTAAAACGTTCACTCTTCCAAATGATAGACAACACACCGATACCTCAATTCCGATGGTTTACAAGGAATCCATACATCCATATCCTCTCCATTCGCGGAACGAATGATATGGAGGAGAGCCGTATCATACCTATCCGTCCTTTCCCCGACAGAGACCGATCCCCCTTGAGCGCACGACCGGATATGGAACTGAACATCCGCAAGATCATATACCTCAGATCTAAGATAAGGATAAAAACCTATTATTGAACTCAATGTATCCTCCCAAACCCAAATACTATTTCCATCATCCTGATACGTATATTCCGTCCTTACCACATAGGACTTATAGGTGTAAGAACCCGTATAACCAAACTCATCCCCTACGTTATAAGGCAAACGTCCTTCACTAGTAGCCAGCTCATGCGCAAGAGTGAACCCTACAATATCCAAGGTATCACCACTTACGATCTCTATCGTCGGTTCAGAATGCAAATCATCCTTACCAAGATCTTCCACCCGTGAGCAAGCCACATTAAGGCCCATCATAAAAGCCAAACATACAACGATTAAATGTCTCATATCATTCTATATTTTTTAATTGATCAAAGTTTACACGAAGATAACGCCATCGCAACTCCTCCGGCCGTACAGGAAGCCAGCGATCGATCTTCTCTCCATCTGAGTTCTTCTCTACATATATTAAATAGGTACATGCTATCACTTGCCTCTTATCATCTCGCATATGCTGTGAACTGATAACGAAGCCTTGCGAACTAAAATCCTTCAAAAAACCCGCTTTCTCTTCCGCATACGAGTTCTGCCCTATATCATAAATACTATCCTCTAAAGAAACCACCCTTGCCTCATACGAGAAATAGAGATAAGAGGCATTCATATCAAACTCTTGCGCAACATCCCCGGGCAATGTTCCCCATTTCGCATCATACGCCTCACAAGCCGTGAAGCCCTTCACCAATATGGAATCCATCCCTAAGTCCCCCCCCAGATGAATCGTATCCGGCCTTGAGTATAAAGTCATCTGATTAGCGATTTTAACCTCATCATCCCCACAACCAGCCAGAAATAGAGCTATAAATAGCCCACACAAAAACAAACCTTTATTCATATCCTCTCTCTTTTATTTTATTTAAAATGAAAACGATATAGATAAGCAGATATTGCTAGAGCGTAACATTTACCCCATGAAACCCAAGCCTTCATACACAAGCCATGCTGGTTTATTATCCGGATTCCATAAGTAAAAAACAGCATTCCAAATTTACCGCTTGCATTTGATAGCGAAATACAAGATATACAAGAAAGCGATCAACGGGACGATGAAGCCCAGCGCCATATTCTCCTCGCCGATATATCCCATCAGCATCGGACTGAAAGCGCCGCCGACGACTCCCATCACGATATAAGAAGAGGCTTTCTTGGTATAAACGCCCATACCTTCCAGCCCCAACGCGAAAATCGTAGGGAACATGATGGACATGAAGAAAAAGGATAAATAAAGAGCGTATAGCGAAAGCGTACCTACGGAAGCCACCACCAAAGCCATACAAACGGCACTCAACAAAGAATACCAAGTCAGCAAGCGGCCCGGAGCCAACCACTTCATCGTAAAACTACCGCTCAAACGCCCGATCATAAACAAGGCCATTCCACCGAATGCCAAAATACGAGACGCTCGCAAATTACTGATACCCGGGTCCATCTCCGTCACGTAATTAATAAAGAACCCGAAGATTCCCGTCTGCGCGGCGCAATAACAGAATTGGGCGACCACGGAACGCACAAACTGCCTACGTTTCCATAGGGAGGCAGCGGGTTTCTCCTCGACAATAGCGGTCACCTCCTCCTCTTCTTCCGGCTTAATCTCCGGCAACTTCGTGAAAAAGAAAAGCAACGCTACGAACAAGACGATACCACCTACCAAGATATAAGGTTTAGTCAACGCCATCGAATCTCCCTCCGGTGCCCCGAATATCAACAAACCACCTACCAATGGCCCCAATATCCAACCTAATCCATTAAAAGACTGGGATAAGTTCAGCCGTTGGGCGGCGGAAGCGGGCGGCCCCAATATCGTAGAATAAGGATTCGCCGCCGTCTCCAAGATACAAAGCCCGCAAGCGATCACAAACAAGGCGATCAAGAAAGGTGTAGCCGAATGCAAAAAAGCCGCCGGGATAAACCCGAAAGCTCCGATAGCGAACAATAGCAAACCCATGATAATCCCTTTCCTATATCCGTAACGTTTCATGAACGCTCCTGCCGGCAACGCCATCAAGAAATAAGCGATATACGTAGAGAATTGCACCAAGCCGCTCTCTGCCTTGGTCATCGTGAAGACTCCTTGGAAATGCTTGTTCAGCACATCCAAGAGTCCGTGGGCGAATCCCCAAAGCAAGAACAAACTCGTGATCAAGATAAATGGGACCAAATAAGATTTCCCTCCCGGGGCGGCCACCAGCGACTGTTTCTTTTGTTTTTCCATCCTTCCGTCTATTTACTCGCACCCGGCAATTTAAACATACATTCCATTAACTGCCATTTCTCCGACGAGGAGCTTCCCGGAGCGGCTTTCTGATACTTCGCCACGAAGTCCTCCCATTCCGCTTGCTTATCCATCGTCGCCAAACGGGCGAACGCCGCATCCCAATCAAAATCATCCGGCGTCTCCACGATCATGAACAACCGGGTTCCCAAACGGTAAATCTCCATATTCAAGATCCCTACCGCACGGATTCCTTCCGGTATCTCCGGCCAGATATGTTCCGGCGAATGCCAATAGCAATACTCTTTTATCAACTGCTCGTCCTCTTTCAGATCCAAGGTCTGACAATATCTTTTCATAACATTGTTTTTAAAATGAAGTCGCGAAGGTACAAAAGTATCCTTAATCCAGATAAACATCTTCGCCCGGATGCTTATAATAGGCGTACATCCGTTGGATCTGCTCCGGCAGCACACGCTCCAAGGACAACGGGGGCAACTCCTCCAATCGA
Source organism: Parabacteroides sp. B2-S-102 (assembly GCF_023656665.1). Classification (NCBI taxonomy): domain Bacteria; kingdom Pseudomonadati; phylum Bacteroidota; class Bacteroidia; order Bacteroidales; family Tannerellaceae; genus Parabacteroides; species Parabacteroides sp. B2-S-102. The sequence continues at coordinate 40,091 of NZ_JAMOKM010000018.1, forward strand.
AAGAAGCCTTTCCCCAAGATATCGAAGGTCTCGGTAAACGACCCGCCCTTCAACTCGCAAAGGATAAAAAACTTATATACATAATAAGGTATAGCGGGATGCGGATGCTTGCTCATATCCATCACGGCCAGCAAGCGGACCGGAAGCACATCCAAGCCCGTCTCCTCTTTCACCTCTTTCGCCGCTACCTCTTTCGGGGAATACCCCACATCGCTCCATCCGCCGGGCAACGACCAACATCCGTCCATTTTCTCACGGACCAGCAAAATCTCGTCTTTCTCGTTAAAGACAACCGCACGGATATCGACTTTCGGGGTTACATACTCTTGGGCCGGGCGGTAACCACTCGCCACATCATCGGGCTTCAATCCGGTAGCCAGAGCCGTTATCTCATCACTTAGGCGGCTCAACTCTTCATAACGTTCCGTATCGTACTCGCTTAATGAATAAACCAACCCCGTCTGGGACAAGGCCCGGATACGTTGGGCCAATAAAATCAATTCCTTACTTCTAGACATAATAGCTTTACTGTTTTAGATAACATGATCCCATATGATTCATGAATAGAACGTCTAAAGATAAAAGTTATTATCCAACCCGTCATTCTATCGTGCCAAAATAACGTATATTATGCCAATATTACAGATTCCCGTTTCATTGTATCTTATTCCAGTTTCTAAAAGATATTATTCCCTGCACCCGCATCCCCCGAATCATAAGTTCCCCATGCGTGAGTTAAACCTTATTCAATCTCTTTTATCCGCATTAACACACACATTATCAGATTGGCATGCCATTTGAAGTATCTATAGCGAATTCGAGATTAAAAAGAACGAGTTCAGAAATAAGAATAGTAAATAGAATGTTTAACTAATAATTGGAGGACTGTATTATGACACCGATGAGAAGAAGTCAAAATTGGTTACCGTATGTATTCAATGATTTATTTGACAACGACTGGATGATAAAAGCAAACTCTACAGCTCCAGCCATCAACGTGATAGAATCCGATAAGGATTATCGAGTTGAGGTAGCCGCTCCCGGTATGACGAAGAACGATTTCAACATCAAGATCGATGAGAACAACAACTTGGTCGTATCTATGGAGAAAAAAGAAGAAAAGAATGAGGATAAGAAAGACGGACGCTATCTGAGACGCGAATTCTCTTATAGCAAGTTCCAACAAACCATGGTTTTGCCTGACAATGTAGAGAAAGACAAGATTGAGGCGAAGGTTGAGAACGGCGTCTTGAGTATCAGCATACCGAAAAGAACTGAGGAAGAGGCTAAAATGGCCGAGAAAGTAATCGAGATCAAATAACCTCGATACACTTTCCTTCGTAAAAACTCAACAAAACCGATAATGGCTTGTTCTATTTATAAACAACATAAAATAGAATAAGCCATTATGATTTTAAGCAGAAAATTATCAGATGCTCTCAACGAGCAAATCAACATGGAGATGTGGTCATCCAACCTATATTTATCCATGTCGGTACATTTCACTCAGATAGGGCTGGATGGTTTCGCGCATTGGACGTTAAAACAATCGCAAGAGGAACTTGAACATGCCTATAAAATGATCGATTACTCAATCAAGCGTGGCGGACAAGTGACGATCGGAGTAGTTAATTCCGTTCCTACAGCATGGGGAGAGCCGTTGGAGATTTTCCAGCATATCTACGAGCATGAGGTGCATGTATCCGGATCAATCGACAAGATTGTCGATATCGCTTCCGAAGAGAAAGACAAGGCGACACAAGATTTCCTATGGGGCTTCGTCCGAGAGCAGGTAGAGGAAGAGGCTACAGCGAAAAATATTGTCGAGAAACTTAAATTATACGGAGAACATCATGCCGTATTAATGGATCATCGATTAGGAAAAAGATAAACGAATACTTGCTTGTCATACCTATAAATGGACCTAAAAAGCCATGTCGTCTTCTTGGGATGGCATGGCTTTTTTATAGAGGTCAAAGCCCTAAAGCCTGACGAATCGCCTCACTCCACAATTCGCCTAACCGGACCGCTCCTTTCTCATTCGGATGAAGATAGAACACTCCGGCGTTGCCCTTCTCCGCTTGGAAATCTGTCAAATGGTTTTCCTTAAAGTAATCAAATCCCTTCGTATCTCCCAGAAAGACTTGTCCGGGAAAATGAGACGCATAATAATCGACTAATCGTTGTATTTGCGGATAATAATCTTGGAGCCTTCGCAAGCCTTCTTCCAAATATTTAGCTCCATTATACGTATTCGGGCTATACCATAGAGGACGATGTACCACAATACGGCAATTCGGGTATAAAGCTAATAAGCGATTGATAATTGTCTTCATGTTCTCATAATACCGCTCGGGCGTTACCGGGCAGCCGTTCGTGCCTTCTATCGCGCTATCGTTCGTCCCCAGCATAATAGAGAACACCAAATCCGCCCAAGTCTCATCCTTAAATTTATCGGCAGCACGTACGGCCCACGGGAAGAGCGTATTCGTATCCGGCAAATAATCAACGGTAGTACAGCCGCTCTGTCCTCTATTGGAATACTTGACCGAAGCCACTTCCGGGCACTTGCTTAAAAACAACGCAGCCTTTACAGGAGGCGCATCATGGACAGGCTTCGGTAACCCGGCGCCAAACGTGATACTATTCCCGATAAATACGATATTCACATAACGTTTATTGTTTGCGGCTGAAGCAGACCAACACATAACGATACTTATTAAAATACATATGACTCCCTTAATTTGTCTCATGGCTCCCATTCAATTGATTCTCCTGCGAAGGTAAGAATAATTTGATTATCTCGGGATGTTTTTCAAGCCAAGCACGGGCTGATCGCGATTCCGTACGTGTCCCGTCTTCCATATAATACATCAATTCGCTCAGTTGTTCATCGGTTAACTTAAAGTTCTTGAAAAAAGAGGCTGCATATGGATCTTTCTCAGAGAATCCTTTCGTAGCGATAACCTCGATATGCTCCGAGTCTCCAAATTCCTCTTTCGGGTCTTCCAAGAATTTTAACGGATAACGTGAGAACATCCAATGAGGGGTCCATCCGGTAACCACGATCCATTCGTTCGCATCAATCGATTTCTTCAAGAAAGCAACCATCGTAGCCCCACTGGAAGATTTCAAATCAAAATCCAAAGAATAATCTTGAACCGCCTTATCCGCCGAGTTCATCAAACCGGCGCCGGCATCGATCCCTATAATCTCACCTTTAAATTGATCTTTATGGGCATTCAAATCCTCGATGGAACGAATGGTAACGTACTCCGGAACTACCAAGCCCAATTTCGCATGCTCATAAACCGTTCCGAGTGTCTCAAGCCGGTCCCCGTATTGTTCCATATAATCCGCATGGGTCACCGGTAACCATGCATCCATGAACACATCCGCTTTTCCCGAAGCGACAGAAGTAAAGATCGGGGCGATATCCGCATTTTTTAATGTTACCCGATATCCTTGATCCTCTAATATCACTTTGGCTAAGTTGGTCATAGCGATGCCCTCCGCCCAATTAGCGTACGCTATCGATATTTTCTTTCGATCCTTGCTATCCACACAACTGAAAATAAATTGCAAGGTCACCAAAAGCATACAGCATCCAATAATAATCGTAAATCGTCTCATATATCTATTTCTTTCTTTTCTATGTTTCTTATTTCTTTTGTTTATTCACTTTACCTTTCGCCCAGCCCTGCGTAATACGATCCAAGATAATAGCCAAGATAACGACCGCTATACCTCCTTCGAAACCTAAACCTATTTTCATTTGGGTAATTCCTCGCAAGACAATCTCACCCAATCCTCCTGCCGAGATCATGGCCGCTATCACTACCATAGAAAGTGAAAGCATGATCGTTTGATTCACTCCCGTCATGATCGTTGGCAAAGCCAATGGCAATTGCACCTTATAAAGCAACTGAAAGGAAGTAGCGCCAAATGAGCGGGTAGCCTCCACAATATCGGCCGGGACTTGACGGATTCCCAGATCGGTCAACCGCACAACCGGGGGCATGGCGAAAATCACCGTTGCGAAAGCGCCGGGTACCGGACCTAAACCAAAAAACAAAACGGCTGGTATCAAGTAGACGAAAGCCGGCATCGTTTGCATCAAATCCAAGACCGGATGGATGATCTTATCCGCCCGATCACTGCGTGCGGTCCAAATTCCTAACGGAACTCCGATCATCAAGGCGATAATGGTAGAAGACAGTACCAAGGCCAAAGTCTGCATCGTTTCCACCCAGAAACCCATTCCGTAAATTAACAATAGACCCAATGCCGTGAACACGCCGACTCCTTTTCCTGCCTTGAACCAAGCCAACAATGCCAAGCCCAAAATCATCACATAAAACGGAATCCAAGTCAGCCCATCTTGAAAAGCATCGATAAATCCTCCGACCCCATCATTTATCACATCAAAAAAACGAGCGAAATGCTCAGTCAGCCAATTAATGGCAATCTCTATATATTTTCCTATATTTATCATAATTCTATCGCGTTTTGAACAATTTGATCTATTTCCTCTTTATCCTTCCCCGTCATCTCGATTATAATCGATGAAGTAGAAACCAAGCCAGCCAATTGATTGGCCTCATTAACGACCGGTAAGGCCTGCCGGATCTCCGGTAACAAAGGAAGCATATCCTCAACCGTCGTGTTTTCCAGAACCGAAGGAACCTCTTTCATCACAATCGATGAAAGATCATGATTCCCCGCTTTCCGAAGAGCCAAGACATCTTTCAAACGAACCTCGCCCAGAAATTGCCTATTTCCATCCACGACCGGCAATACATATAAGTTTTTCTCTTTCATTTTCCTCAACACGGTCTCCGGGCCATCTTTACGGATACGAGCGACAACCGGCTGGGTTATCATTATCGATGAGGCTGTAACGATACGTCCACGATCTACATTTTCCGTAAATCTAGAGACATAATGATTGGCCGGATCTGTCAAGATCTCCTCAGGGGTACCTACTTGCACGACCTCCCCGTCTTTCATAATGGCGATACGATCCCCCAACTTAATCGCCTCGTCAAGATCATGCGTAATAAAGATGATCGTTTTTTGCATCTTCTCTTGTAGTTTCAATAGCTCATCCTGCATCTGTACACGGATCAATGGGTCTAAGGCAGAAAAAGCCTCATCCATCAAGAGCACCTCGGGATCATTTGCGATCGCACGGGCCAATCCGACACGTTGCTGCATACCTCCAGACAACTCGCTAACCTTCTGGTTCTCGTATCCTTTTAACCCTACTAGGGCTACACTTTCCACAGCTTTCTGGTCTCTTTCTTTTTTAGGAACCCCTTGTAACTCCAAGCCAAAAGCGATATTACTCAATACCGTGCGATGGGGCAGCAATCCAAAATGCTGGAAAACCATAGCCATTTCCTTACGCCGTATATCCAATAATTCTTTATCCGAGGAAGTCGTTATGTTTTTTCCGTTGATAAAGACTTCTCCCAAAGAGGGCTCGTTCAATCGGTTAATACAACGTAACAGCGTAGATTTTCCACTTCCGGAAAGTCCCATTATCACAAATAACTCCCCTTCCTCAATCTTTAGGTTCGCATTACGTACAGCTACCGTGCAACCCGTTTCTTTCAAAATGTTTTGTTTACTTTTTCCCGCTACTAGCATTCTTTTCGCACGCATTTTCTCCGGGCCGAAAAGAATAGATAAATTCTTTATTTCTATTTTCGTCATATAAAATCCTTGATTACAGGTATGATACAAAAAGATTAGGCCATAAGTCCAGAATTTCTTATGGCAAAACATAAACCAAAAGCATGTATAAGTTAATGCTTATTATGGAAATTGACTACAACCTAAATCATCTCTTATATAGACAACCGAATTTCAAAGAGTATTGTTCACTAGTTTTTCCAACTATTGGGTCTTTTCATAGGTAAAGTGAAAATAAATGTAGAACCAAATCCTTCTTCGGAAATCACTGAAATATTACCGCCCATTTTTAATACCAGACCTTTACAAATTGCTAATCCCAATCCGACTCCTTGCTCAAAATCGCTTAATTGCACGAATCGGGCAAAGATATTATCCAATTCATCCTTGGGAATGCCACAACCTGTATCCGAAACATAAAACTTAATCATTTTCTCCTCAGCCTCAAGCGTATAACCAAACCAAATACGACCTTTTTTAGTATGCTTAACCGCATTCGTCAATAAATTCATGCAGATTTGCCATAATCGATTTCGATCTATATTAAATATGATATCGGGACATGCATCCAAGGTCATTTCCACCCCTTCCGGTCTACGTAATTGTATGGAGTTATATAGATCTTTCATAAAGGAAGGTAAATAAACATCCATATAAGTAAACGTCATCATATCAGACTCGATTCTGGAAATATCCAAAACATCATTTACTATACTTAAAAGTAAATCATTGTTCATCTTGATTAAACTAATATAATTTTGGCGCAATTCCGAATCCTCCTCCACTCCTAACAAATCAGAGAAACCGACAATAGCGTTCAACGGTGTACGGATCTCATGGGTCATATTCGCTAAGAAAGTCGACTTAAGCATATCCGCCTCCTCCGCTTTTTCCTTGGCTAAGATCAAGTCTTCCTCAAACTCCAATCGTTCTTGATCATCGATCATACAGCCAACAATCAAATTCGGGAAACCATTTTCATCCTTTTCATGCGTCTTACCGATCACCTCATAGATCCGATAGGTGTTATCATCGTTCTTTAGACGAAAATCTATTTTATATTCATCCAATTTATTCGTACGGATCGTATTGAATAGATAGAAAAAGTCGCCAGAATCGTCCGGGTGACGAAGTTGTGGCAAAGCCTGACAAATGAACTGATTACGTTTCAATAAACTATTGGTCGTGCCATAAAACTGGAAACAACGGTTACAATGTACTTTATCGCAAGACTTAAACCGGCTGAAATTAAAAGAATAAGTCGTAATCTTGCTATTCTGCAAAGCAAGCTCCATCATCATCCGGCTTTCGGACAACTTACTGCTTAACGCCTCATTCGCTTTCTCCTGCTCAACGAGCTCCGATACATTCCGTATATAAATAATCACATACCGGTCATGTACCGGTACCAACCGTAGTTTAAAATAAACGATCGGAGCGTTATGTCCCGGAATCGATAAATCTAAATTCATGATCTCCGACTTATTCAAGCAACTTTGCACGATCGCGGCCACACGACGCTTAGTCTCATCCGGATAAATGAAACCCGGAAGATCATCGATACGCCGATTGATCGACTCCGGCGTTATACAAGTCTCCACAGCATAAGCGATAATCCTCTCTACAACCAGTTGCTTGTTTACCAAAAGGATCGTATCAGGAACCGCTTCCGCCATCTTTTGCGACATGTCCGTCAATTCCTTCAATTCCCGGTCATAACCGGCTGCCTCCTGCCCGACCGCCGGATTACCCGTTAATAATAAGGTATACCCAAGAATATCTCTATCCTCATTCATTGAGGGGATGATGGAGTACGGTACAGGCAAAGAACCGGAAACCACGCTTCCCCCACGCAGATATTGTTTTTGAAGATCGGTCAACAAATCTGTACGAAAAAGATTATTTAATAAGAAGTCCGCTTCATTCGTAAAAGGAAATTTCTCGTTTAAGGACTTATTTATATCAATTAGTGCACCGTTTTTATCATACAGAGCACCTCCCATGGGATAATATGTAAAAAAATCTGTCAGCAAACGCTGTTTTACCTCGGAAACCTCCATATACTTTCTTTATTAACATCAATAAGTTACAAAGAAATAAAATCTTTGAAAATCAGAGAAATTTTAAAGCATAAACTTTAGGTCTATTTCACAAGAAAATCAGTCTCTTTACTAAAAAGCAACAACAAACCTTCACTTACGCTTGTTACTTAACAAACAAATTAATTATAATATGAAAGCATTAATAGGTAAAAAGGCACCGGAATTCCACGCTCCGGCAGTAGTGAATGGCAATGAGATCATCGAGGATTTCTCTTTGGAACAATATGTAGGCAAGAAGTATGTAGTCATGTTTTTCTATCCGATGGACTTTACATTCGTTTGCCCGACAGAATTACATGCCTTCCAACAAAAGTTACAGGAATTCGAAAGACGTAACGTAGCGGTGGTTGGTTGCTCCGTCGATTCTCAATTTTCTCATTTCGCATGGTTAAACCAAGATAAGAATAAAGGAGGTATCCATGGGGTGACTTATCCACTCGTATCCGATTTTTCCAAAACCATCTCTGAAAACTTTGGCGTATTGGCCGCTGATTATATTACGAACGAAAGTGGAGAACTTATCTCCAGAGGAAATCCGGTCGCTTACCGGGGTCTGTTCCTGATTGACAAAGAGGGCTTGATCCGTCATTATGTAATCAACGATTTACCATTAGGCCGTAACGTAGACGAGGCTCTCCGTATGGTCGACGCCTTACAGCACTTCGAAGAATATGGCGAGGTTTGCCCGGCAAATTGGTCCAAAGGAAAAGACGCCATGAAAGCGACAAACGCAGGAGTCTCTAATTATTTAAGCCATCATTGATATATTGCAAGAAAGGGGGCTAGGCCCCCTTTTTTATACTATTGAGACAATCGTTTACACTTTCCCGAGATATGCGAGATATCTAGACGTAAGATATTAGTCCGGTAAAAAGATTTCTCAATATACTTTTCGCCGATCTCCTTAAACGCCGATGAATATTTATTCACGAGTAGCCGCAAGGCATACCGACGCTCTTCTTCCGGCAAATCCAAATGCATCTCTCCAAAAGCGATAGTGCTCTCGTAACCTGTCGTGAATTTTCCCGGAACGATTTGTGTAGCGCCAACTACCGTGAAACTCACTTTCGGGTTTTCTCGTAGACATTCCAGCTTATACCCTTCCGGAGCGCAATGGAAATAAATAGAATCCCCTTCCTTTACATAATTGATCGGGATTCCATACCCATACCCATTTATCCCCGACATGGCCAAAAAACCATATTCCGCCTCCTCCAATAAACGAATTGCCAACTCATTATCCAAAATCCGGTCTTTTCGTCTGATCTCTCTAAACATAGGTCTAATTTATTTATAAACGAGTATAATACACTAATCGTGGCAAATCTATAAAAAAATAATATACATTTGCGTCATAAAGTTGACACATGATAAATATTATAGATCTATGAGAGCAAGAATAACCTTATTATTATTCGCCATTCTTTACAGTTTCACTTGTCTGGCACAAACTAATTTTGAAAAACACTTCACGAAGAAAAGTCTCCGGATTGATTTCGCATTGAGTGGGAATTGGGATTTCCAAGCCGCCGCTATACAACAACTCCGGGAAGAACCTGTCTGGGCAGGGCCGGTCAAAAACTTGATCGATCCGTTTGGTTATGGAGGGTATTATATTAATGTATATGATAAAGCCGGTAAAGAGTTGATCTACTCACGAGGATTCAATACGTTATTCGAAGAATGGAGAAGTACAGAGCAAGCGAAGACCGAGACACAATCTTGGACAAATAGCATCTCTATCCCCTATCCGAAAGCTCCTGTCATCATTGAGATTACGGCAAGAGACAAGGCCGACATGCAGTTCCATCTTTTATTGAAACAAGAGATTGATCCGGCCAGTATTTTTATTGACCGGGGGAAACTCAAGGAAAACCGGATCACAAAAATCCAATATAACGGGGATTCCTCCGGGAAAGTAGACCTCGTATTCTTAGCGGAAGGTTATACGGCGGACGAGCAAGAGAAATTTGTAGCTGATGCCAAACGTTTTACGGAGGCATTGTTTAAGACCCCGCCTTATGACACTCGCCGGGAAGATTTCAATGTCTGGGCAGTAGATGCCGTTTCGGAAGAATCGGGAACAGATGTATCCGGTAAAGGTATATTCAAGAATACCGCATTGAATTCCGGTTATTATACGTTTGGGGTAGATCGCTATTTAACCACCCCGGATATGAAGTCTATACGTGACGCCGTATGGAACGCTCCTTGCGACGCAATCTTCATCTTGGTAAACACGGACGCTTACGGTGGTGGCGGTATGTATAATTTTTATGCCATGGGAACCGCCGATAACCCACGTACCCCAGTCGTATTCGTTCACGAGTTCGGACATAGTTTCGCCGGCCTAGCCGATGAATACTTCAGTTCCGAGGTCGCTTATCAAGATTTTTATAATTTGAAGTACGAGCCTTGGGAACCGAACATCACGACCTTGGTTAACTTCGATGCTAAATGGAAAGATCTTCTGCCGGCTAATACACCGGTACCTACCCCATTAGATGACGCTCATAAAGATAAGGCAGGCGTATTCGAGGGAGGCGGTTACATCGCTAAAGGCATTTATCGCCCGATGGATCACTGTATGATGCGTGATTACGCTCCATTCTGTCCAGCTTGTAGCCGGGCGATCTTACAGATGATCGATTACTTCACGGATAAACCGATAAAACATTAAAAGGAAAGAGCGGGTACCCTAATAGCTTTGTTACATCAACTATTAAGATACCCGCCAGCACTAACCTATCAACATTTATTTCATCATCGGAACTTCTATCAAAAGAACTTTAGCGTGCTTCAAGACTTCTATCGTAATGCTTTCGGTTTCCCAGAATCCGGCCCCGTCACGCTTAGACAGGATCGTATTACTTACCTCCACCTCTCCGTCAATCACGAATAAATAAACCCCATTATTTTTACTATGTAGCTTATACTCCTTTACTTGACCGGCATCTAGGTTTCCTAAAGAGAACCAAGCGTCTTGGTTGATCGACGCAGGAGCGCTACCATCCGGAGCGATGATCAAGGACAACTTATTCTTTTCCGAAGTAACCGGACGCACGTCATAACTGGCATAATGAGGCTTGGTATTCTCCTCACGGGGAAATACCCATATTTGCAAGAACTCCAATTGTTCATTATCGCTGTCGTTGAACTCACTATGCACGATACCGGTACCGGCGCTCATCACCTGAATATCTCCCGGCGTAATCACCTCGCTATTCTTTATGCTATCCCCATGGCGTAAATATCCCTTTAACGGGATGGAGATAACCTCCATATTCTTATGTGGATGCATATCGAATCCCTCACCCGGCGCCACGGAATCATCATTCAATACACGTAGCATCCCGAAATGAACCCTTTCCGGATTGTAATAATTAGCAAAACTAAACGTGTGATGTGTTTTCAACCAACCGTGATTCGCATACCCTCTGGATTGAGCCTTATCAACTACAACTCTCATATTTTCCTCCTTTTTAAATCTACATTAATAACAAATCCATAACTATAAATGTTGCGTGACGCATATTTCGAACATTTCATGTAAACATGTGATTCATATATGAACAGAAATCGCTACTTTTGCGCAATTAAAAAAACTCATCCTGTAAATATAAAATCTTATGGCAATCTACTTAAACGATGTATCGAGAACATTTGGTGAGTATTTACTTATTCCCGGTTTAACCACCAAAGAATGTATTCCCGCAAACGTTTCATTGAAAACGCCGCTTGTGAAATTCAAGTCTGGCGAGAAATCCGCTATTGAATTAAATATTCCTTTCGTTTCCGCGATCATGCAATCGGTTTCCGGCCCTAAACTGGCAATCGAGTTGGCTCGCAACGGAGGACTTTCCTTCATCTTCGGCTCGCAACCGATCGAGAGCCAAGCGGATATGGTTCGCAAAGTAAAGAAATTCAAGGCCGGATTCGTTATCAGCGACTCTAACCTTACGCCCGAGAATACCTTGGCCGACGTGCTTGAGCTAGTCCGCCGGACAGAACATTCTACGATTGGTGTGACAGATGACGGTACGCCTAACGGCAAATTGCTAGGTATGGTAACCAGTCGCGATTACCGTGAAGGCAAAGACCCGATCGACATGAAAGTGAAAGATTTCATGACCCCGTTCGCTAAACTAATCGTTGGCGAGCTAGGCATGACCTTGAAAGAGGCGAACCAGATTATCTGGGATCATAAGTTGAATACATTGCCAATCATCGACAAGGATCAGAAGCTTCAATACTTCGTATTCCGCAAGGACTACGATAGCCACCGTGAGAATCCGAAAGAGTTATCCGGCGGAGATAAGAAATTATTAGTAGGTGCCGGTATCAACACCCGCGACTATAAGGAACGTGTTCCGGCATTGGTAGAGGCAGGCGTTGACGTATTGTGTATCGACTCTTCCGACGGCTATTCCGAATGGCAGTACGAGACCTTGCACTGGATCAAGGATACCTACGGAGACAAGGTACTGGTTGGTGCCGGAAACGTGGTTGACCAAGATGGTTTCAACTACTTGGCTGACGCCGGAGCGGATTTCATCAAGGTAGGTATCGGTGGTGGTTCCATCTGTATCACCCGTGAGCAGAAAGGTATCGGTCGCGGACAGGCTACCGCCTTGATCGACGTAGCGAAAGCTCGCGACGAATATTTCAAGAGACACGGCGTTTATATCCCTATCTGTAGCGATGGTGGCTTGGTACACGATTACCATATGGTATTAGCGTTGGCTATGGGTGCCGACTTCCTGATGATGGGCCGTTATTTCGCCCGCTTCGACGAGTCTCCTACGAAGAAGATGAAAATAGGAAACAACTTCGTGAAGGAGTATTGGGGTGAGGGATCTAACCGTGCGAAGAACTGGCAGCGCTATGACATGGGTGGAAACGAGTCCTTGAAATTCGAGGAAGGCGTGGACAGCTATGTACCGTATGCCGGAAAATTGAAAGATAATTTAAACGTAACATTGGGTAAGATGATCGCTACGATGTGTAGCTGCGGTTCCATCTCTATCCAAGAGTTGCAGCAGCATGCCAAGATCACGCTTGTCTCCTCTACGAGTATCGTTGAGGGTGGCGCTCACGACGTGATCCTGAAAGAGCAGAATTAATTACAATATGTATTCTAGTAGAGGCGTGGCACGCTACGTCTCTACTATTTACACATTCAAATAATTTACCATGAAAAATCTATTACTTACAGTTATCCTTTTGTGTTTTTGTTTGCCATTCGTAAAAGCCGCCGATCAAAAGATGATCTTAATCTCAACCAATGAGACGGACTTGATTTTACAAGTAGCCCCCAATGGACGGCTCTACCAAACTTATCTAGGGAATAAATTAGTAAACGAATCCGAATTTGAGAACCTCTCATGGAATATCCAAGCCGGAACGGATGGCAGCGTATCAACCCGTGGATGGGAAGTATATCCTTGCTCAGGAGCGGAAGATTATTTCGAACCAGCTTTCGCCATCCAGCATAACGACGGAAACATGACTAGCATATTCAAGTATGTTTCCAGCGAATCTAAGAAACTAGACAATAACGTTACGGAGACAATTATCTCCCTGAAAGACGATGTATACCCAGTGGAGGCTAAATTACATTATGTAACCTTCGCTAAAGAAAACGTGATCAAGGCTTGGACTGAGATTCGTCATATGGAGAAAAAACCGGTCACGATTACCCAATACGCTTCCAATATGCTTTATTTCGAGAGTCCTCGCTATGTATTGACCGAGTTTAGCGGTGACTGGGCCAAAGAAGTACAGATGAGCAGCCAAGACTTGAAATTCGGGAAAAAGATTATCGATACGAAACTAGGCTCCCGTGCCGCCATGCACGCTTACCCGTTTTTTGAGATTGGGTTAGGTGCCCCGGCCAGCGAGAATACAGGAGATGTTTTAATGGGAACGATAGGTTGGACTGGAAACTACCGCTTTACGTTCGAGGTGGACAACGCCGGTAACCTTCGTGTCATCTCCGGCATCAATCCCTATGCGTCCGCCTATGAATTGAAACCGAACGAATGGTTCGTCACTCCTGAGTTTATCTTTACGTTGAGTAATCAAGGAACCGGAAAAGCCAGTCGTGATATCCATGATTGGGCACGTAATTACCAGATCAAGGATGGTAAAGGCGATCGACTTACCCTACTGAACAACTGGGAATCGACTGGTTTCAATTTCAACGAGAAGAAATTGGAGGAACTAATGAAAGAAGCCAAGCATCTAGGTGTAGATATGTTTTTGCTGGATGATGGTTGGTTCGCTAATAAATACCCTCGTCAAAACGATAAGGCCGGATTGGGCGATTGGGAGGTTACACACGATAAGTTGCCAAACGGCATTCCTCATCTGGTGCAGGTCGCTAAAGATGCCGGCTTGAAATTCGGTATCTGGATCGAGCCGGAGATGGTAAACCCCAAGAGCGAACTTTTCGAGAAACACCCGGACTGGGCGATCCATCTACCGAATCGTGAGACCTATTACTATCGCAATCAACTTGTCTTAGACTTAAGCAACCCGAAAGTACAGGATTATGTATTCAGCGTGGTGGATAATATCATGATCGAGAATCCGGATCTGGCTTTCTTCAAATGGGATTGCAACAGCCCGATTACCAATGTCTATTCCCCCTATCTTAAAGAGAAACAGAATCAATTGTATATCGACCATGTACGAGGTGTCTATAACGTATTCAAACGGGTAGCCGAGAAATACCCTCACCTACCGATCATGCTTTGCTCCGGTGGGGGTGCCCGCTGTGATTACGAGGCATTGAAATATTTCACGGAATTCTGGTGCAGCGACAACACCGATCCGATCGAGCGTTTGTATATCCAATGGGGATTCTCCCAGTTCTTCCCGGCAAAGGCAATGTGCGCCCACGTGACTAGCTGGAACAAGAATACCTCCATCAAGTTCCGTACCGACGTGGCCATGATGTGTAAGATGGGCTTCGATATCAGCTTAAAGGAAATGAACGATGACGAGATGAAATACTGCCAAGAAGCAGTTGCCAACTACAAACGTCTAAAGGGCACGATCCTCGACGGCGATCTGTACCGTCTAGTCTCCCCTTACGATACCAACCATTCATCCGTGATGTACGTGGATAAGGCAAAAAGCAAATCCGTCCTATTCGCTTATGATATCCACCCTCGCTTCGGAGAAAAGACTTTCCCCGTAAAGCTACAAGGATTGGACCCGAATAAGAAATATAAGGTACAAGAGATAAACCTCATGCCGGGCCAGAAATCGACCTTGGTTACCGACGGAGGTACCTTCAGCGGAGATTTCTTGATGAAAATAGGAATGAACGTATTCTCTACGGCTCATGTCCATAGCAAGGTCATAGAGCTGACCGAGGCTCACTAACTAAATTGTCAACAGAGAATGGACATTATCCGCGAGATAACCCCACTATCGGAAAAGGACTGCTTTTACATCGTAGACCGGCGTAAGACAGAATTTACCTATCCGATCCATTGCCACTCGGAGTACGAGCTCAATTTCATTGAGCACGCTCCGGGGGTAAGGCGTGTGGTCGGTGACTCCGCGGAAGTGATCGGAGAATACGAGTTAGTATTGATAACCGGGAAAGAACTGGAGCATGTCTGGGAGCAGAACGCATGTAAATCGCCTCTGATCCATGAGATCACGGTCCAGTTCTCTCCCGATCTCTTCGGGAAGAATCTATTGGAGAAAAACCAATTCAACAGTATCCGGAAAATGTTGGAGAAAGCCCAATGCGGCATCAGTTTCCCGATGTCTTCCATCCTGAAGGTTTACCATTTACTGGAAAAGCTGGTTTCCGAGGAGCAAAGCTTTTATGCGGTCATCAACTTCTTAACCATCTTATATGAGCTTTCTGTCGAGGAGAACTACAAAGTATTGGCCAGCTCCTCATTCGCTAAAATAACAGATATCCATTCCGAGAGCCGTCGTATCCAGAAAGTACAAAATTACATTAACGAACGATACCAACAGGATATCCGCCTAAACCAACTGGCGGAACTCGTAGGTATGGCCCCTTCCGCTTTCAGCCGTTTCTTCAAGTTGAGGACCGGGAAGACCCTCTCCGACTATATCACCGATATCCGTATCGGTTACGCCGCCCGCATGCTGGTGGACACGCAACGATCCATCGCGGAGATTTGTTATGACTGCGGCTTCAATAACCTCTCGAATTTCAACCGTATCTTTAAGAAAAAGAAAAGCTGCTCTCCCAAAGAGTTCCGGGATAACTACAAAAAGACAAAAATCATTGTATAAGAGACCCTTTTAACAGGGATAAATACATATCCCCCCCTATTTCTATACAAAATCCCCCCTTCTCTTTTCCTTCACACTTCTATCTTTGCGACCAGTCACAAAGGCTTTCATGCCTACGGCTACCCCATCGATGTGTTAAAAATACACTCCGGCAAAAAAGTATTATTCTTGGATAAAATAGTATTTGAACGCACTTGGGATCCGACGTAATTTTGCGACAGAAATTAACAATGCATATTAACAACAAAAAAACAATTGCCTATGAGGAAGGACCGAGAATCTAATGTTTTTAGCAGTTAACCGCTAATGACCTTATTGAGTAAATGAATTTTAGTTTAGCCTTATATGATTTAATGTAAAAAATAATGAATTCAACAATTAAGAAAACGACGCTGTTTTTAGGCGCATGTATGGCCTTCCAGCTAGGTGGCATACCACAAATGTTAGCCGCCCCTAGTACTTCGATGGAAGTCATGCAACAAACAAAAAGAATCACTGGTACCGTGAAAGACGCAACAGGAATGGAAGTCATCGGTGCCAATGTTATCGTAAAGGGAACGACAAACGGAGTGATAACCGATTTGGATGGTAAGTTCAGCTTAGAGGCCGCCCCCGGCTCTATCATAGAGATCTCCTACATCGGTTATATGACCCAAGAGATTCCCGTAACCGCCCAAACATCCGACTTACAGATCACCTTGAAAGAGGACTCACAGAGTTTGGACGAGGTAGTGGTAGTAGGTTATGGTGTACAAAAGAAAAAGTTGGTGACAGGTGCGACCGTAGAGGTAAAAGGCGATGAAGTCGCTAAACGTAATACGATCAGCCCACTAAGCGCATTACAGAATCAAAGCCCGGGTGTCAATATCGTGGCTTCTTCCGGTCAGCCGGGTGACGGATTTAAAGTAAACATCCGTGGTGCCGGTACGAATGGAGATACGGCTCCTATCTATGTTATTGATGGTGTGGCCGGTGGCGATATCAATTCCTTGAACCCTGCCGATATCGAGCGTATCGACGTATTAAAGGATGCCGCTTCCTCCGCCATCTATGGTGCCCGCGCGGCGAATGGTGTTATCTTGGTTACCACAAAACAAGGTAAAGAAGGAAAAGTGCAAGTATCCTATGACGGCAACATCGGTTGGCAGAATGTAGTAAAGATGCCGGATATGCTTACCGCCAAAGAATACATGGCCGTTCAAGACCAGATCAACTTCAACGCCGGCGTATCGCCCTTCAATTGGTCACAATACCTAGACGCAGATTTACTGGAATCCTATCAAAACGGTTCCAACCCGGGTACGAACTGGCTGGAGTTACTTCGCAACAAGAACGCAATAACCACATCTCACTCCGTGAACGTGACCGGAGGTTCAGAGCTCTCCAAGTTCTCTACTGGCGTAGGTTATCAGTATCAAGACGGTATTTTCGGTGGTCCGGTTAAATCCGACTACAGCCGCTTCACCATTCGTTTAAATTCCGAGCATATCCTTTGGAAAAACAAGGATCTGGATATCATAAAATTCGGTGAGAACGTATATTACCAACACACATCCAACCAAGGTATCCAAATCGGTAACCAATACTCCAACAGCATCTATAGCATGATGGGAGCCAATCCATTGGTTCCATTATACAATAGCCAAGGAGAGTTATTCGACTACGACGACTTGATCGCGCAAGGATCCGGATCAATGGGTTTACTCGGGCTCAACCAATACATCAATAACCCGATGAACACCTTGTTAAATACCACCAGTGGCAATAATAAAAGCCGGAACCACAATCTTAGCGCCATCGGTTATATAGAGATACAGCCGTTAAAGGATTTGAAGTATAAAGGCCAAGTCTACTACAAACAGAACTCCAGCCTCTACAAAGCATACAACGGCATCTATAAAAATAATAACAACGACCAGAATACGGATGATTATCTGGACGAGAATATGACCATCGGTTGGAATTGGGGTATGACACATACATTGAGCTATGCTTTCGACGTAAAGGAGAATCATTTCGACGTATTGGTCGGTACAGAGTATTCCAGAGAAGGTAATAATATGTCGGAAACCATCGAAGGACACGCCACGACCAGCATCTTCGGAGATTTCTCGCATGCTTACTTCAACAACTTCTCCGGTCGTACCGCTGGTATAGTAGGAGGATATCCCGTGGATGATCACTCCATCCTATCCTATTTCGGCCGTATCAACTACGACCTCAAGGAAACTTATATGTTTAGCGCGATTGTCCGTGCCGATGGTTCCTCCAATTTCTCCAGCGGTCATCGCTGGGGTTACTTCCCCTCATTCTCCGCAGGTTGGGTGATGAGTAACGAGAGCTGGATGGAAAACACGAAAAACTGGATGGATTTCTTGAAGGTTCGCGCCAGTTGGGGACAAAATGGTAACGAGAATATTGGAGCGTACAAATACGCCTCCACATACGCGTTCGGTGATTTAGGACTTTATTCCTTCAATAATAATAAAAACGGAGGAACCCAAGGCGCTTACCCCTCTTTGTTACCCAATAACGAGATTACATGGGAAACATCGGAGCAGACGAACGTAGGTTTAGACGCACGCTTCTTGAACGGCCGGTTAAACGCAAACTTCGATTGGTATAGTAAGAAAACAAAAGATTTGCTGATCGACGTACCCGTATCTTCAATCAACGGTTTCTCTTCCATGGTCGCAAATGCCGGTACAGTTAAGAACACGGGTATCGAGCTTGCCTTAAATTGGAGGGATGAGGTAGGCTCAGACTTTAGCTATGGCATCGGCTTGAACCTCGCGCATAACAAGAATGAGGTAACAGAAGTTAATAACGGTACTCATTACGTAAATGGAGGTAACGCTCTTCTGTCCGAGGGAACCACCTATATGGCCCGTATGGAAGAAGGACATCCTATCGGTTACTTCTGGGGCTATAAGACCGATGGCGTGATGCAAAATCAAGCGGATATACAGACCTATCTTGACCAGAATTGCGGTGGGGATGCCTCTAACTCCCTGCAAGGCACCTCGATAGCCCCGGGTGACTTGAAATTTGTCGATGTCAATGGCGATGGCGTGATCAACGACAGCGATAAGACGGAGATCGGTAATCCTCATCCAGACCTTACGATGGGCTTGAATCTAGATTTTAGCTGGAAAGGCTTTGACTTGAACATCTCCACTTACGGAGCGTTCGGCATGCAGGTTGCCCACACGTATCGTAAGTTTGGTAACGGACAGTTCGATAACTATAGCAGCAACGTCTACAATTACTGGCATGGCGAGGGAACATCCAACCGATACCCGATCCTGTTGCCCGGTAACACCGTGAACCATATCAACATTTCCGATATTTACGTGGACGACGCAGACTATTTCCGTATCCAAAACGTAACCCTAGGCTACGACATCAAACGTCTATGGAAAAGTTGCAAATTCCAGCAGCTTCGCTTGTATGTCTCCGCCCAAAACCTCTTTACCTTCACAGGTTATAAAGGAATGGATCCAGAGTGCGGAACCGCTCTCAACGATAAAGAGAGCTGGGTAACGGGCGTGGATGTAGGTAACTACCCCCAAGCGAGAACCTATATGGTAGGAGTTAATGTCAAATTCTAATAATTGATTATCAAGATGAAAAAAACAATATATTTAATCGGTATCGCGGCCTCGATCATGGGGGGAATCACCTCTTGTACGCTGGATGCCGAGGATTACGTAACAAAAAGTAGCGAGAACTTTCCCGCTACGACCGAGGATGCCACACAAGCGTTAGCCGGTATCTATCAGAACTTGAACCAAGTGTCCGCCACACCTGAGTGCTCTTTCCTTTACGCCGCCATGCTGGCCAGCGACGATTGCCTAGGGGGCGGAGGTCCAAACGACTTGCATATGCAATCTCTGGATATGTTGCTGAACTCCAAGCAAGACATGACCCAACAATTCTGGAAAGACCGTTACCAAGGTATTAACCGTGCGAACTCCTTGCTGGATGGTATTGAAAATATCCAACTGGCAGAATCCGACAAGAACCAGATCGAGGGAGAAGCAAAATTCCTTCGCGCTTTCTATTACTACGAGCTGGCCTCCATGTACGGACGCGTCCCTCTGACAATCACCTCGCAATCCGTAGAGCCAAGCCAACCGACCGCCGCTGAGCTATGGGGACAAATCCTACAAGACCTGCGTGATGCAGCGGAAATTATGCCCGCCACTCGCAAGACGGACGGACATGTCGATAAATACACCGCCGAAGCCATGTTGGGCCGTGCTTGGTTATTCTATACAGGCATGTATTGCAATGGCGAGGATTTGGCCGCGCTTACCAGCACCACTTACTCACCGTTGACTTCCGTGGCTTTGCCCGACGGTTCCACACTGACGAAAGACCAAGTGATCGGCTACATCGACGATTGCGTGAACAATTCTGGTTACTCGCTGGTCACGTCGGACTTCCGCAACCTTTGGGCCTATACAAACCGGTTTACGGTAGAAGATTACGACTATACCACCGGACAGGGCCTGAAATGGGTGGAAGATGACAACGCCGTGAATCCGGAGACTTTGTTCGCTATCAAATACAACAAATTAGCCGACTGGAGCACAAGCATTGGTTACGCGAATAACTTCGCCCTACACTTCGGCGTACGCGGCATGGCAGGCGTGGCCGAGTCCTTCCCCTTCGGGCAAGGCTGGGGAGCAGGACCCGCCGCCCCGAACCTCGTAAGCGATTGGAAAAGTTCCGAGCCTAACGACAAACGCCGTGACGCCTCCATTTCGGATTGCGCCGCTTGGACCGAGCAAGGATGGGCATTCGGCGGCGGTGGTGAGTTTATCCAAGAGACCGGATACCTCTCCAAGAAGTGGCTCCCTGTTGCCGCTAAAAATGGAGACACGTACTCCGTATGCTTCGAGAACCTAATGTACGGGACTGACGGCTGGGCACAGGGTTCCGAGAATTTACAGCTGAACAATATCCACGACCTCGTGCTTATCCGTTTCGCCGATGTATTACTAATGCAATCCGAGCTGAAAGAGAACACGGACGGAATCAACCGGGTTCGAGAGAGAGCAGGCTTGAGCCCCATCTCGTCTTACTCACTCCAAGCCCTGCAAAACGAACGTCGTTGGGAACTCGCTTTTGAGAGTATCCGCTGGAATGATATCCGTCGCTGGCACATAGCCGCCGCCGCATTGGAAAAGCAGACCAACGTGAAGATATACACCAATGGCCAAGAGGACTCTAACAAAGCCCACGGAGGTGGCTACGCCACACGATATAACGCTACCGCCGGATTCTTCAAGATACCGGAGAGCGAGGTGGATATGTCGAACGGCAGCATCACCCAGAACGCCGGTTGGGAAGGTTCAGACAGCCAATATAACCGATGGTAAAAACGATTTCAATAAGGTCAAACTTTTAATTAGAAAATCATGAAGAAATATAGTATAGTTATCTCACTTTTCGCGATGCTCCTCACCGCCTGCGATCCTACGGTAGAGGAAGAAGGCTCCATAGCAGCGAGTATGACTGAAGCGCAATTGGAACAGGCCGCTACCCTAATGCAAACGGTAGAAGGTCAAAACAAATTTACATACGCTACAAATCCATCCACGACCGTACAGATACTTGATCCCTCAGGAAATATCCTGACCACTGGAACAAGTGGATCGTTTGACTTAACTCCCGGTGGAGAGGAATCTCAAACGTTCACGATTCGTACCATAAATCAAGATGGCAGCATCACCTCTTTTCAAAAGACTTTCAGCATCACGACTTACGTAGATGTAGACCCGGCATGGGCATATCTCTGTGGAGATGGAGAGAAGGTTTGGACATACGATTCCGAGGTTTTAGGAGGCTGTTGGGGTAACCTTGGTTATAAAGCCGCTTCTAACGCAGAAGACTTCATTACGAACAAGAACGGCATCTGGTGGACTTGCGCACCCGCAGATCTTACCGGACAATTAGAGGGTCTAAAAGTTCCAGCTACAGGCGAGGAAACTCCGGACGCTTACATGACCTTCATCCTGAGCGGCAAGAAAATCGTGAAGAACACGGGATCCCAAACGATCAACGAAGGAACTTTCTCCTTTGATATGACGGCCAGTGATTCTTGGGAAATCGGCAAGCTATACACATCCGAGGGAGCAATCTTATTCCCTTACATGATCAATGGAAACGGTTATAAACCGACAGAGTTCGATATCATGCTTCTGAACGACAAGAACCTTGTTTTAACCTACGCCGCCTCCGGTACGGCACAATGGGGTGAGGCTACTTTCTGGGCCTTCAAGGCGAAGGAATAAACTAATAATTTAGGGAATAAGGATCCCCCTATTCCCTAGTTATTCATGCATAAAATAAAAAGGAGGCGGGCCATACATAAGGTATCCGCCTCTTTTTATATCATGTCCACTCTCCAGCAAATATCCTTCCGTCAACCCAACCGGTCTCTCGCCATCTTTTTGATTTCCATAGAGCATTTACCTTGACACACCTATTTTCCAAACCTAGCAAACTAGCGAGAAAGAGGTAGCAATAAGTACCCCTTTTTGTTAAAATAGAGCATTTTTCACACACGATAGGTGGCGGAAGCCTACACGACTGGTCGTGTTAGGCTACGCCGATACTGCCGTTGGGCATCGTAAGTAGTCAAGAATAGGGTTATGAGTCGTCGCAAATGGGCATTCTTACCCTGTTATAACCCTATTGTAGCACCGTTTTTCTTCCCTTCCTGCCCCCAAAACATGAAATACGATGAATAAATCCCGCTAGAATAAAAGGCCGTTTTCCAGCATTGCCCTATCAACCAATCGATTGTCGCTTTTTTCTTTCGTTTTCGGGAGCATACCGCATCTTTGCCCGAAAGAATCGATTCTCCGGGACTTAAATTTACAAACTGTCACTTTGCTAAAAGACGCAAGACAAGGAGATGTCAAGTATCCGTGAAAGATGATACATCTTACAACGGTAAGATCATACATCCTACAACAGTAAGATCATACATCTTACGGCGATAAGATGCTACAACTGTACCTTACTGAAAATAAGTTCGTGCATTAAACTCCATAATCGGACGTTTTAAACTGAATAACGTCGCAAATATCGCAGCGTTTCTCCTGTTCTAATGTCGCATCAAGTACTTAAAATATGTATATACACGAAAGAGATAATTGGACATCATTCAGATAGGACGTTTCCGAGCTTACCGCACTCCTTGAAGAGGTGGGGCGTAAACAAGGAATGCTGTATGGCAGACTTGCCTCACACCATCCCCAACGTCTCGAACATCCCCCGGTAAACGGCGGCCTTCTCCTCCAACGGCCTCGGATAAGCTCTAGAGGATGAAGGCATACGGAACAGCCTCATCGTCCTTCCCATACAAGAAAATTCCGACGAGAAGCCCACTTTCGGCTCCTCCGTGCCGGGCAATACGGAGAGGAGGGTATCCATCGCTTTCTGCCCGGTTACCACGATCGCCACGCATTCCGGTATCTGGGACAAGACCTTCTCCAGATCGATCGGCCGTACCACCTCAAGGAACTTATCGGAGGCGTTCGCTTTCAAGCGGATCACCTCCATGGCGGTATCACCGATCCCGATCCCCTTCTCCCGGCAGAAAGCCTTCGCCTTCTCCTCGCTGAACGCCTTCTTGTCTCGCAGGAACGCATCCTTGTTCCCATAGAAAATCAAGCCAAGGATGCGCCACATATCATTCTGGATATTCGGGTAATAAAAATCCATGCTCCAACGAGCTTTTGGAGGCGGGAAACTTCCCAGCATCAGCAATCTCGTATTCTCCGGGAGGAAGAAACCTAGCGGATGCAGCTCGGTGGTCATGCTTCCTTGTTCTTTTTGAGTTCCTTCTTCTGGTCCTCTTTCGCCAGAAGCACGACGTTATACACGAAGTCCGTGATCCATTGCTCGGAGTAGCCTAGTTTCTCGGCATACTTACGCACGCTCCACGCGGCCTTCTGCACGCTGATATCCTTCCACTCGGACTTGGTCAAGATATCGTGAACCGTCTTCGTCGTCATATTATACAGCAACTTCTTCACCAGCATGGAGAAGCGGAACTTCCACTGCATCAGATTACCAAGCAAGTTGAACAAGTCATTGCAGAAACCTTGGAACATGAAGAAATACGTCTTGATATCGTTCTGGTTCTTGCAGTTCTTCTTCACCGAGCTGTCGATCTCCTTGAAGAAAGCCTCGCTTAGGCCGTAATCCTCCATCAACACCTTGCGCACACGGGATTTCTCGGCGACACCCAATTTGTTATTCTGGGTCGGTATCTTCAACATGCGTTTGAACAAAGCCATATCGGCGAGCATGTTCAAGTTGGTGATACCCAAGTTCACAGCCATAACGGCTTGATAATATACACGGATTAAAGATACGAACTCCTCCACGGAACCTTTGCCGGCCTCTTCCGCCTCAGATACGTTCTTCTTGAATAGCTTAGAAATAAAATTCATCGTACGATTATTAAATAGTTTCGAGCCGCGAATATACGAAAACTTACCGCCAATGCAGAATAACTATTCAATTCTCTCCACCGTAACCTCCGGAAATTGCTCCATCAATAGCAACAGTGGACTTTCCTCCGTGTTTTTACGGGCCTTCAACACGATGCTGACGACGTACTCGTCCTTCTCCTGATGCCCCAGTCTTTTCATGTCATAGCTTACCAGCAGGAAACCTTTCTCGTAGATAACACGGGCGATCCGGTTGATCGCCTCCTGGTCGGAGGTAGAGAATACCACCAAGGAACTTCGCATCCCAATGCTTTTAAAAATAACGCTCAACAGCTCCAGCCCGGCGAGCGTCAACAAAGTGGCGGCGATACCGAGCCCGTACATGCCTGAGCCGACGGCCAGACCGATACCGGCGGTCGCCCAGATACCGGCGGCGGTAGTCAATCCCCGCACGAATTGTTTCTGGATGATGATCGTACCCGCCCCGATGAAACCTATGCCACTCACCACTTGGGCGGCCACACGGCTCGGATCGAGACTTACGCTATTCTCTAGGATGACATCTTGGAAGCCATATTGGGAGACAACCATGATCAACGCGCTACCCAACGAAACAAGGAAGTGAGTCCGGTAACCCGCCTCCTTCGCACGGTACTCACGGTCTAGCCCGACAACGGCGCCCAGAATACCTGCCACGAAAAGTCTTAGTATGAAATCCCACATCATAATCAACGATCTTTTAGGTTTTACCCCGAAAGATAGGAATTATTTATTGATTCAGCCGCCATTCACGGTGATAAGAATCGATCGCCTCCCGGACGGAGCCATGTAGGAGCAGGAGGTTCTTGCTCTGCTCGTAATCCAGACGAAGCTCTTCCATGATCATACGGGTGCCACGGTCCACCAATTTTTGGTTGGTCAGTTGCATATTCACCATCCGGTTCCCTTTCACCCGACCCAACTTGATCATCGTGGAGGTCGTGATCATATTCAGCACCATCTTCTGGGCCGTACCGCTCTTCATCCGCGTACTTCCGGTGACGAACTCCGGACCTACTACCGGCTCGATGGCGATCTCCGCCTCCGCCGCCATCGGAGAGTCCGGGTTGCAGGAGATAGAGGCCGTCAGGATTCCCTCGGAGCGTGCCTTACGCAGGGCGCCGATCACGTAGGGAGTCGTACCCGAGGCAGCTATCCCCACCAAGGTGTCGTTCGTATTGATATGATATTGTTGAAGTTCCTCCCAAGCCTTATCCAGATCGTCTTCCGCCGACTCGACGGGATTCCGGAGCGCCCGGTCGCCGCCGGCGATCAAACCGATCACCAAGGTATTCGGCATACCGTACGTGGGAGGGATCTCGGAGGCGTCCAAGACACCCAAGCGACCACTCGTACCCGCCCCGATATAGAAGAGCCTACCGCCTCTCCGCATCCGCTCTACGATACGGGTTACCAGTTTCTCGATCTTCGGGATCTCCCGGCCAACGGCGATCGCCACTTTCCGGTCCTCGTTATTGATGCCTTCCAGCAACTCCCGGACAGACATCTGATCCAGATTATCATACAACGATTCCGACTCGGTTATCTTTTGAAATGCCATAACTCATTCATTTTTTTCTTCGTTCGTAAAATGATACCGGATCAATCCGTCCATGGGAGCCTGTACGACCGTACCGACCTTCAAGTCTAAGGATAAGGCCGCAGCTTTCAATACCTCCTGATAATAATAGGCGATAGAGCCTACGAAATGAATCGGGTACGTATCAGCTCCCGGATATAACGCCACGTTACGGAGGAAAAAGCTACGGAAACTCGTATAGACCAAATTATAAATCGGTTGCTCGGTGATATTCTCCAACAAGAAACGGGATAAGGTAGCCAAGAAACGATTCGGGAAAGGTTGTTTATATACCCGCTCCAACAATAAGGCGGGCGTCAACTCATATTGATCCATAAACTTCCGAACCAAAGGCGCCGGCAACTGACGCTTCAAGCAATCCCCTACCAATAACTTCCCGAGCACGGCGCCACTACCCTCATCCCCCAGAATGAATCCCAAGGGAGAGATATGCTCCGTTATCTCCGTCCCGTCATACAGACAAGAATTCGATCCCGTCCCCAATATACAGGCGATTCCCGGACGGCTCCCGCATAAGGCACGAGCAGCCGCCATCAAGTCACTATACACCTCTATGGGAGCCGGGATATAAGGCGTAATCGCCTCTTCCACGATCCGGTTCTTCTCCGGGAAGGCGCAACCGGCGCCATAGAAGTAAATGGCATCGATCCGCTCACCCTTCAAGGCGGGCAATAAGGCATCCCGGATTTCTCCGGCGATCTCCTCCCGTGTCTGGAAGAAGGGATTGATACCCGCCGTCACGACCGTACGCACCGGTCTGCCTTGATCCGCCAGGCACCACTCCGTCTTTGTAGATCCGCTATCCGCAATTAATATCATACACTTATTATAATATCAAATTCTGGAGAATATATACCACCGCACCAGACAAATATCCCGCCAAGGCCAGCAGCGAGATATTCTTCAAGTACCAAATGAAATTGATCCGCTCCAGGCCCATCACGACGACTCCGGCGGCGGAACCGATGATCAACATACTTCCACCTACTCCTGCGCAATAAGCCAAGAACTGCCAGAACACGCCGTCTTGCATGAAGTTCGCCAGATAAGCCGGATCAGTCGCCGCAGCCACCATAGCGTCCGTAGCCACCGGGTACATACCGATAGCACCCGCTACCAACGGAACATTATCCACGATAGACGATAAGGCGCCGATAATCAGGTTCACCGCATACACATTGCCTACCGTATCGTCCAGCCAGAAAGCGAAATCCGACAATACGCCGCTGCAACGCAAGGCATCCACCGCCAAAAGGATTCCGAGGAAGAATAACAAGGTCGCCCCGTCTATACGGTGAACCACCTTGGACAAGCGCAATTTCAAGTCCTCGTCGATCGGTTTACGGGCGTATAGCATCTCCGTATAGAACCAAAGAATACCCACTCCCATCAAGATACCCATAAACGGGGGAAGATGAGTAACCGTCTTGAATACAGGCACGAACAATAAACACAACACACCGATGATCAAGATCGATAACTTCTCCTTATCCTTCAATTTCTTCAGCAACTCATTGTCCGCCTCCATTTGCGAGAATGCGTTAGGGGGCGTCACGTTGCCATGCAAGAAACGCATGGCGATCAAGACCGGGATCAACGCCGATACGATACTCGGCAGGATCAAATGGGGGATCGTGGATGAGGTGGAGATATTTCCCCTTACCCAAAGCATGATCGTAGTCACGTCGCCGATCGGTGACCAAGCGCCACCGCTATTCGCCGCTATAATAATGATACTGCCGAACACCCACCGCTCTTTATAATTCCCGAGCAACTTACGGATCAACATGATCATGACGATCGAGGTGGTAAGGTTGTCCAACACGGCCGACATAAAGAACGTGATCACGGCGATCAACGCCAGCAGTTTCTTCTTTTTCTTCGTGGTAATATGATTCGTGATAAACATGAAACCGCCATGGGCATCGATCAGCTCCACGGTTATCATCGCCCCGATCAGGAATATAAGTGTCTCGGCGATCTCTCCGATACTATCCAGAACCTGATGCTCCACGACGAACCGGGTACATTGTTCCTTAAACGTTAAAGAACCCAAAGAGGGGAACGATTCCAAGAACAAGCTGAATTCCTCTGCCGAGGCCCTCGGGATGAAAAACGGGGCCGCGTACGTGTACATAACCCATAAGACCGTACCGATAAGCAAAGCCGTTCCCGCCTTGTTTATCTTTAGAGGATGTTCCAATGCGATCATCAAATAACCGACAAGGAACACAATGACCATTGCTGTCAACATAACTTCATGATTTAGGTTTAAACGCTACAAATGTAGAAATAATAACTCTGTAACACGATAGAAAAACAGAATGTTTTTTAAGATAATTTTACCAAACATGCGAAAGGAACCGGACTACTCCGATTCCTTTCCTATTCTCTCGAGGGAAAACTATAACCCCGAGACAATTCACTCTACAACCAACATCTTATCACCCACGGAGACCTTGTCCGTCTCATTGACATACACCTCTTTCACCACTCCATCGATCGGCGTACGGATCTCGTTCTCCATCTTCATGGCAACCAATACGCAAAGCGGGTCTCCCGCCTTGACCTCATCGCCTACCTTAACATATACCTTCTGGATCACGCCCGGCATCTGGGCCTGTATGACCTGACGGCCGACCGTCTTGGAACTGGTTCTCGACAGGCGTAATTTCTTCAACTCGTCAATCACCTGTACTTGGAAATAATCACCTTTATTCTTTACCTCATAGGTGGAATCTCCAACACTGGATATTTGTACGCCATGAGATTTATGGTTCATGATGATCGAGTGGATCGTATCTCCGCCCAGATTGTAATCTACATCATAAACGGTACCGTTTACGGATACTTTCTTGATAGGCCCGTCTTCCAGAATCTCTACCTTGAACTCCGTGTCGGGAATATCGTTAACCGTGGCAAAATAAGTCGCTAAAGCCTTTGACATAATCATTCCTCCTCTCATTAAAAGTTATTGGCCAACATTTGTAACTTCCCGTAGTGCTTCCACAGGGACTCCCCTACCAGCGGAACGGTCGTCGCACGGGCGGCCGCCTCTTTCTCCTCCTCGTAATGCTTCAAGGCGGCGGCGATCACAGCTACGGTCGGGTCGCTGTTCTGGCGACGCTTCAAGTCTTCCTTATCGAACTTGGTGTCGATGAAGGTCGTATCGTAATTCCCCTTCAAGAAGGTCGCGTTATGCAACACACGCAGGTGGAACGGAATCGTTGTCTTGATTCCCAAGATCTTGTATTCCCGCAAGGCACGTATCATATTCGAGATGGCGGACTCACGGGTCCGGCCCCATGTGCAAAGCTTGGCGATCATCGGATCGTAATGCAAGGACACCTCGAAACCGGCGTAAGCGGCGCTATCCAGACGTACGTTACGTCCCTCGGGAGCCTCACGCACCTTGATCACGCCCGGAGAGGGCATAAAGTTATTTTCCGGGTCCTCCGCGTAGATGCGGCATTCCAAGGCATGCCCCCGGCAGGCCACATCTTCCTGCTTATAAGGCAGACGATTTCCTGCGGCCACCAAGATCATATCGCGAACCAAGTCCACGCCCGTTGTCTCCTCCGTCACCAGATGCTCCACTTGAAGGCGGGTATTCATCTCGAGGAAATAGAAGTTCTGGTCCTTATCCATCATGAACTCCAACGTCCCGGCACTGTAGTAACCGATTTTCTTGCAAGCCTCCACCGCTACGGCCAACATCTTCTGGCGAGCGGCCTCCTTCACGAATGGAGAGGGCGCTTCCTCGATCACTTTCTGGTTACGGCGCTGGATAGAGCACTCACGCTCATACAGATGGATCACGTTCCCATATTTATCCCCGAGTACCTGCACCTCGATATGATGGGGGTTCTCGATATACTTCTCGATATAGATGGCATCGTTCCCGAACGAGTTGGCCGCCTCGGAACGAGACATACGGAAAGCCGCTTCCATCTCATCCTCGCTATGTACCAAACGCATACCCTTTCCACCGCCTCCGGCAAGCGCCTTTAGCATAATCGGATAACCCACCTCGGCGGCAACCTTCTTGGCATCCTCTATGTCCGTCACCGGTTTTTCCGTTCCGGGTACAACCGGCACACCGGCTTCTTTCATGATCTTACGGGCCTCGGTCTTGATACCCATCTTCGCAATCACGTCGGCGCTCGGGCCGATAAAGATCACGCCCTCCTCCTCGCAACGGCGGGCGAAGTCGGCGTTCTCCGACAAAAAGCCGTAACCCGGATGAATAGCGGCTCCTGTCTTCTTGGCGATCTCAAGGATCAAGTCCGGCTTCAAGTAAGAGGTATCCGCTTCATCTTCCGAGATGCAGTAAGCTTCCTCCGCATAACGTACATGTAATGCTCCGCGATCCACATGCGTATAGATCGCTACGGTCGGGATGTTCATCACCCGGCAGGTGCGGAATATCCGCATCGCTATCTCGCCACGATTGGCTACTAATACTTTCTTTATCATAAGGATTCGTTTTTAAAGAGGAATATTGGAATGCTTCTTCGGAGGATTGGATTGCCGTTTGTTGGCCAGCAACTCAAAACTACGGATCAAGCGGCTGCGTGTGATAGACGGCTCGATGATCTCGTCTACATAGCCTAACTCAGCGGCCCGGTACGGGTTAGCGAACTTCTCCCGGTAATCGGCTTGCAATTCCTTCCGTTTGCCTTCGGGATCTTCCGCGGTCTTCAAATCCTTACGGAACAAGATATTCACGGCACCATCCGGTCCCATGACAGCGATCTCGGCGGTTGGATAAGCGAAGTTGATATCGCCCCGGATATGCTTGGAGCTCATCACGTCGTAAGCGCCACCGTAAGCCTTTCGGGTAATGACGGTCACTTTCGGCACGGTAGCCTCGCAATACGCATACAATAACTTAGCGCCATGACGGATAATTCCCTCGTACTCTTGGTTCACGCCCGGCAAGAAACCCGGTACATCCACCAGCGTCAACAACGGTATATTAAATGCGTCGCAGAAACGGACGAAACGGGCCGCCTTTACGGACGCGTTGATATCCAGCGTACCGGCCAATGCGGCAGGTTGATTCGCCACGACACCGATCGTCTTTCCATTCAAACGGATATAACCGATAATGATGTTCTTGGCATATTCCTCTTGTATCTCGAAGAAGTTTTGATCATCAGCCACGGAAAGGATCAGTTCCTTCATGTCGTACGGCTGGTTGGGATTAGTAGGAACCAGCAGATCCAATTGCGGATCGATGCGGTTCGGGCTATCGGTAGTAGGAACGAATGGCGGCTCTTCCATATTATTATTCGGCAAGAACGACATCAACTCACGTATCTTCAAGATACAATCCATATCGTTATCCGCCGTGCAATGAGCCACTCCGGAACGGGTGCTATGCACTTCCGAGCCTCCCAGATTCTCCATCGTAACCTCTTCTTGCGTCACGCTTTTCACGACCTCTGGGCCGGTGATAAACATATAGCTCGTTTGTTTTACCATAAAGATAAAGTCCGTCAACGCCGGCGAGTAAACCGCTCCACCCGCACACGGGCCCATAATAGCGCTAATCTGCGGGATCACGCCCGAAGCCAACGAGTTCCGGAGGAATATCTCGGCGTATCCCGCCAAGGAACGAACTCCTTCTTGAATACGTGCGCCTCCCGAATCGTTCAACCCGATCACCGGAGCGCCTAGTTCCGTTGCCATGTCCATGATCTTACAGATCTTACGGGCATACGTCTCGGACAAGGCTCCACCGAATACCGTGAAGTCCTGAGCGAAAACAAACACCGTGCGTTGCCCGATCATTCCGTAACCGGTGACCACGCCATCCCCTAATGGACGCTGTTTTTCCAGACCGAACTCATGGCACGTATGTGTCACGAACTTGTCGATTTCCACGAAGCTACCTTTTTCCAATAGCAGTTCGATTCTTTCTCTAGCGGTTAGTTTACCTGCCGCATGCTGTTTCGCGATGCGATCCTCTCCGCCCCCTAACTCAGCCTTGTGGTTGAGAGCTTTTAATTGTTCAATTTTTTCCTTCATGGCGTATCTCTTTAATTATCCGGGAAACGTTCAATATATTAGAAAACAAAGTCTGTAAATGTATTGTTTCCTAAAGAAACGAAATGTATCATATATTACATCTATCGCCCGATCAATGAGATCTATCAAGAAGGATATTTTTTAGTAAATACTGAAATCTTGCGGCTTGATCACGAAACCGATCCGCAGCATGCTTTTGTATTGATTGTATTCCAAAAGGTTCTCACCGTAACCATTATAATATTGCAGGAAGAAATATTGGTTCTCGTTATTATTAAACTTATAGCTCAACTCGATCTGGGTGTTAAAGCTGAACCAAGTCTTTCGTTTGGTCAAGATAACCCCGCAGTTAAAGCGCCTGTTGTCTGTCCGGTAATTGGCGGCTACTTGGAATATACCATTATATTTAAGGATGTCTTTATTTTCCTTGCCATCCACGATCGGTATCCAGCCCTTGAATTGAACTTCCCAGTTCTTATTCAACAGGACAGCCGCCGCTAGGGTGATCTTGTTCCAACTTCGGGAGAAGATGCTATCTTTACCGTTCGACTCGTGCTCGACCATCAAATAGCCTTTCCCGATATATTTATTCTTATGCACGATAAGGTGCCCCAAACCGATACCCGGATTAAAATTCAAGTCGCGCATCGGCAAGGACTCTTGAAAGACATTCCAAAAAGCCTTTTGCGTGTATTGCAAGAAAAGATAGGTATCGAAGGGGAGTTTACTTTTCGTAAGACGCTGGGCGATGCTCAGCTGGAATTTAACGTCGGAGTTTCTCGCCGTAGGCTTGCTGCCGATAGGGATACCGCCGATGAAATAATTGTCCTTGAATAAGGTAAAATAAGGTGACTTATCCAAAATCGCACGAATACTATCCGCGTTATAACTCTCTTCCGGCCCTTTCGCTAAAACTTGCGAATGCGCCATGCCGCAAACAAGCAGGAAGAGAAAGGATATAATCGTTTTTTTCATAAATGATCTTAAATTATAAATGTGTCCGCGAATATAGGGGAAACGGCAGTTGGCTTTATCGCCCAAATTACATGAATAATGGTCGTTTCACCTATGAATATAATATATAAACCAAAATTCAAGAGGTTAGTTCATTTTTCCTATATTCGCGGCTATGGAAGAAATCTATAGTTATTACAAAGAAAATATCGACGCTTATACACGGCGCTTGGGTAATTTGAAAAAGAAGATCCATTTGATGGGGAGTATCCGGTTGGCTTTAGTGGTGGGAGCGATCCTCTCCTTATGGATATTCAGGGATGAGAGTTGGCAATGGCTGACGGGGATCACCTTCGCTTATATCATCCCGTTCGCGCTCCTGATGTGGTACCATAATAAAATGTACGCACGAAAAGTATACGCCGAGACCTTGATCAAACTGAACGAGGATGAGCTAAAAGGACTGGACTATGATTTCAGTGCGTTCGACGGGGCAGCCGATAAGATCTCGGGCGAGCACTCTTTCTGCTTGGATCTGGATGTGTTTGGAGACCGCTCCTTGTTTCAATCGCTCAATCGTACCGTAACCGGGTTCGGGCGGGAACGACTGGCCGGTTGGTTCTCGAATCCCTTGACGGATAAGAAGGAGATCGTCAAACGGCAAGAGGCTGTCAAGGAATTAGCGGCTTTATCCGCCTTACGGCAGCATTTCTATGTGACGGGAATCATCCGGCAGGACACGCAAGATACGAGAGACAACGATATCAACTTTATGGACCGACTCACTCAGCGTAAGCATAAATTCGTTGATAGCCTACCGTGGAAACTATTGATCTGGGCGGTCCCAGTGTTGTGGATCGTATTGGGTATCGCTTACTCGCTGGATTGGATCAGCGGGAGTTTATTGAATATTTATTTCTTAATCACGTTTGTGATCGCTTACGGACGAGCCAAGGAAATCAATGCGCTTTACGCGACCGTCAATAAGATGGAGTCTATTTTCAATCGGTACTCAAAGCTGATGCAATGTGTGGAAGAAGATAATTTCCAGTCGGAAGAGCTGAAAGAGATCAGCGGGCAATTAGCGAATGAGAAGGAATTGGCCTCGCATGCTATCAAACGCTTGTCGTCGTATATCGGAGGATTAGACCAACGATTCAGTTTGGCGGGTATCATTTTCAATCTCTTCTACTTGCGGGATACACGCCATGCCATCCTTTTGGAACGCTGGATTCAGACTTACTCCGATAAACTTCCGCTTTGGTTCGACGCGCTGGCTCGTTTCGACGCGCTGAACTCGTTGGGTGGTTTCGCTTTCAACCATCCGGAATACATCTATCCGGAGATCGCCGACACTTATTTCCAGATGGAAGGCAAGGCTTTGGGACATCCTCTTTTGAACCGGGATGTCTGCGTAAAGAACGATATCGATATCCGCAAAAGTCCTTGGTTCCTGATTATCACCGGAGCGAATATGGCCGGAAAAAGTACATACCTCCGGACGATCGGTGTCAATTACTTATTGGCTTGCGTAGGCGCTCCGGTCTGTGCCGCCTCCTTGACGGTTTATCCCGCCCACATGGTTACCAGCTTGCGTACCTCGGATTCCTTGGCTAGCAACGAGTCTTATTTCTTCGCGGAGTTGAAACGGCTGAAAATGATTATCGACAGGCTGCAAAACGGGGAGAAGCTATTTATCATCTTGGACGAGATCTTGAAGGGAACAAATTCTATCGACAAGCAGAAAGGCTCTCTTGCCCTTATGAAACAGCTGGTCGCTTATAAGGCTTGCGGCATCATCGCCACCCACGATTTAGTGTTGGGTACTTTGGAGGAAGAGTTCCCGGAACAAATAAAGAATTACCGCTTCGAAGCGGATATAAAAGACGAGGAGCTATCCTTCTCTTATCAACTAAGAGAAGGGATAGCCCAGAATATGAATGCTTGTTTCTTAATGAACAAGATGGGAATCTTGTTTAATTGAAAATTGAGAATTGAAAATTGAGACAAGTGGTAAAATAGCTGTCACTTGTCAACTGTCAACTACTTTTTGTATTTGGTTTTGATTGCGGGTAGGACTTTTTGGATTTCCGCTATACGAGTGGCATCACTGGGGTGCGTACTCATAAATTCCGGCGTAGAGCCACTCTTTCCGGCGGACATCTTTTGCCAGAAGTTGACTGCCACGTCCGGATTGTATCCCGCCATAGTCATGAATACCAATCCCATATAATCCGCTTCCGACTCGTGCTTACGGGAGAAAGGAAGCATTACGCCATACTGCGCTCCCACACCATATACTGTATTGGCCGCTTGCTGTACCGCCGCGCTCTTATTGCTTACAGCCGCACCTAAAATAGCCGCCCCGTATTGGGCCATTAGTTGCTGGCTCATACGCTCATTGCTGTGTTTAGCTACGGCATGGGCGACCTCATGCCCGATGACCACCGCCAATTCATCGTCCGAGGAAACTAAAGGCAGCAATCCCTCGTACACCACGATCTTGCCTCCCGGCATACAGAAGGCGTTCACCTGCGGATCATTCACCAAATTAAACTCCCAAGAGAAGTTTTTTACCTCATCCGCCATCCCGTTCGCCCGCAAATAGTCCTCCGTAGCGGCGGCTATCCTCTTTCCGACCCGGGTTACCATAGCGCTCTTGTTCGCGTTCGTCGACTTCTTCGCCGTCTTTATATAATCGTTGTACTGGGTAAGGCTGGACGATAACACCTCTTGGTCCGAAACCAACAGCACTTGCTTACGTCCTGTCAACGGTACGCTGGAACAGCCTGCCAATAAAAGCAAGGCCACGAATAAACTTGCTATTTTTCTCATATCCTTTTACTTGAAATTAAACCTGATACTCTCTTTTTAATAACGCAAAGATACTACCATTTTGTTCAAAACGAGCACCCCCTTTCGTTCTTTCTATAGGGAGTATTAGCCTTTTCTTTGAATGACATTCATCATCTACCATCCATTGCATGATCATCCACCAATTGGTACATGATCTTCTAACAGCTGTTGCATGATCCTCCAACGGCTGATAAAAGATGAATATAAATAGATGAAATGCCTAACACTTACAGTGATTAAACCTAAGCTAAGCAGGAAAATCCCTTACCCCCTACTTATATCAGAAAAAAAAGCCCTTGATTGTATATTTATTCAACAATACTCTTTATATTTGCAGTCTGTTTTGCATAAATATACAACATGAGTACAAAGAAGGAACGATTGGATGCCATTTGCGGTATTATACAGACGAAAGTGATAAGTAATCAAGAAGAACTGCTTAAAGAACTGGAAGATAGCGGATTCTCGGTTACGCAAGCTACGCTTTCCCGCGACATCAAGCAACTGAAAGTAGCCAAGGTACACGACGGAACCGGAGATTATGTATATCGCCTTCCCGAAGAGAGTATAAGCAAACAAGCACAGCCTGAAGGCAAGAAAAAGCCGAATATCGAGTTTTCCGGAAACTTGGCGGTGGTGAAGACACGACCGGGTTACGCCATGGGAATTGCCTCGGACATAGACTCCCATGCCCCCAGCGAGATACTGGCCACCATAGCCGGAGACGATACGATCTTGGTAATCCCCCGCAACGGTGTGAGCCAAGAGAAGGTGATTGCCGCTTTATCACATTTTATATAAAAGGAAAAAACTAAGAACAAACAATAAAATGGAACAAGAAATAGAAATTGATGTTATGATCGCTGATGCCTCTCACGAGGTATATGTGGATACGATCCTAGATACGATCGAGTCTGCCGCTAAAGTCCGGGGCACGGGTATCGCCAAACGTACGCACGAGTATGTGGCCCAGAAGATGAAAGAGGGCAAAGCGGTGATCGCCTTGGCGGGAAACGAGTTCGCCGGGTTTAGTTATATCGAGTCATGGGGAAACAAGCAGTACGTGACTACCTCCGGCTTGATCGTACATCCGAATTTCCGGGGCTTGGGTATCGCGAAACGCATCAAAGACATGACTTTCCAACTTGCCCGCATGCGCTGGCCGAAAGCGAAGATATTCAGCCTTACCTCCGGCGCTGCCGTGATGAAGATGAATACCGAGCTGGGATATGTACCGGTTACGTTCTCCGACTTGACGGACGATGAGGCTTTCTGGCGAGGTTGCAACGGTTGCGTGAACCACGATATCTTGGAACGCACCGAACGTAAGTATTGCATCTGCACGGCCATGCTGTTCGACCCGGCCGATCCGCATCGTGCGCAACGAGAGCGGGAGGCCCGTAATCAGACTAAAAAGGACTAAATTAATACGATAGAAAAACAACATAAAATAAAGAAACGATGAAGAAGAAAGTAGTAGTAGCGTTCAGCGGAGGTTTGGATACCTCATTCACGGTCATGTATCTGGCTAAAGAAAAAGGATACGAGGTATACGCCGCTTGCGCTAACACAGGTGGTTTCAGCGAGGAACAATTGAAACAAAACGAGGAGAACGCCTATAAGCTAGGCGCCACGAAATACGTGACGATCGACGTTACGAAAGAGTATTACGAGAAGAGCTTGAAGTACATGATTTTCGGAAACGTGCTGCGTAATGGTACGTATCCGATCTCCGTAAGCTCCGAGCGTATCTTCCAAGCCTTGGCGATCGCCCGCTACGCGAACGAGATTGGCGCCGACGCTATCGCCCATGGTTCTACCGGAGCCGGTAACGACCAGATCCGTTTCGATATGACTTTCTTGGTATTGGCTCCGAACGTGGAGATTATCACGTTGACCCGCGATATGGCCTTGAGCCGTGATTTTGAGATCAACTACTTGAAGGAGCACGGTTTCGAGGCCGATTTCACGAAGTTGAAATATTCCTATAACGTAGGTCTTTGGGGAACCTCTATCTGCGGTGGCGAGATTCTTGATTCCGCGCAAGGACTGCCCGAGAGCGCTTATCTGAAACAAGTGGAGAAGACCGGCAGCGAGCAATTGCGCATCGAGTTCAAGAACGGTGAGGTTCATGCCGTGAATGGTGAGGTGTTCGAGGATAAGATCGCCGCTATCCAGAAGATCGAGGAGATCGGGGCCGCTTACGGTATCGGCCGTGATATGCACGTGGGCGATACGATCATCGGTATCAAGGGACGGGTCGGTTTCGAGGCTGCCGCTCCTATGTTGATTATCGGGGCGCACCGCTTCCTAGAGAAATATACGTTGAGCAAATGGCAACAATACTGGAAGGATCAGGTAGCGAACTGGTACGGCATGTTCTTGCACGAGAGCCAATATCTGGAACCGGTGATGCGCGATATCGAGGCGATGTTGCAAGAGTCTCAGCGTAACGTGAACGGTACGGCTATTCTGGAGCTTCGTCCGTTGTCCTTCTCTACCGTTGGCGTAGAATCTGAGGATGACTTGGTGAAGACGAAATTCGGTGAGTACGGAGAGATGCAGAAAGGCTGGACCGCCGAGGACGCTAAAGGCTTCATCAAGGTTCTTTCCACTCCGTTGCGTGTTTATTATACGAACCATAAAGACGAAGAGATATGATTAAATGCGGAATTATAGGCGGAGCGGGTTACACGGCGGGTGAATTGATCCGCCTGCTCCTAAACCACCCTGATGCCGAGCTTACATTTATAAACAGTAGCAGTAACGCCGGTAACAAGATCACGGACGTGCATGGCGGTCTTTATGGCGAGACGGATTTGGTGTTCACCAGCGAGTTGCCGTTAGATAGCATCGACCTTCTGTTCTTCTGTACCGCTCATGGCGATACGAAAAAGTTCATGGAGAGCCACACGGTCCCCGAGAACGTGAAGATTATCGACCTGAGCATGGACTACCGGATCGAAGGCCCGGAGCACGATTTCGTGTACGGCCTGCCGGAATTGAACCGCCGCCGGATTTGCAACGCCCGGCATATAGCGAACCCCGGTTGTTTCGCTACTTGCATCCAATTGGGCGTATTGCCGTTGGCGAAGCACTTGATGCTGAATTCCGACTTGCATGTCAATGCCATCACGGGATCGACGGGAGCGGGCGTGAAGCCTTCTTCCACCTCTCACTTTAGCTGGCGCAACGACAACATATCGATCTATAAGCCTTTTACGCATCAGCACTTGGCCGAGATCAACCAGAGCTTGAGCCAGTTGCAGAAGAGCTATTCAAGCCGGATCAACTTCATCCCCGTACGCGGTAATTTCTCCCGTGGCATATTCGCCACGACGTACATCGATTGCAAGATCGACTTGGTGGAGATCCGACGTATTTATGAGGAATATTATGATGATCACAGCTTCACGTTTATCACTGATAAGAACCCGGATTTGAAACAAGTGGTAAATACGAATAAATGCTTGATCCACTTACAGAAAATAGATGATAAGCTTCTTATCATCTCTATGATCGATAACTTATTGAAGGGCGCTAGCGGCCAAGCGGTCCACAACATGAATCTATTGTTCGGGTTGGAGGAGACGGTTGGCTTACACTTAAAACCCTCCGCGTTTTAAAAAATACTATAAAGATGAATTTATTCGACGTATATCCATTATTTAATATAGAGATCGTACAAGGCAAGGGATGTCATGTATGGGATAGCGAGGGAAACGAGTACCTCGACTTATATGGCGGCCATGCCGTGATCTCGGTGGGGCACAGCCACCCTACTTACGTAAAGGCGATTACCGAGCAGGTAAATAAATTAGGCTTTTACTCGAACTCGGTTATCAATAGCTTGCAACAAAAATTAGCGGATAAGCTAGGGAAGGCTTCCGGCTACGATGATTATTCGTTGTTCTTGATCAACTCCGGAGCGGAGGCGAACGAGAACGCGTTAAAGCTCGCCTCTTTCCATAATGGCAAGAAGCGGGTGATCGCATTCAAGCACGCCTTTCATGGGCGTACCTCCGCCGCCGTCCGTGTCACGGATAACCCGAAGATCATCGCTCCGGTAAATGAGGATCTAGCGGTTACTTATCTTCCATTGAACGACGCTTCCGCCGTAGAGGAAGAGTTGAAGAAGGGGGATGTATCGTCCGTGATCATCGAAGGTATCCAAGGTGTAGGTGGCATCCAATTGCCAACGGATGATTTTATGCGTGAGTTACGCAACCTGTGTACGACTTATGATGCCTGTCTGATCTTGGATGAGATCCAGTCCGGATATGGAAGAAGCGGTAAATTCTTCGCGCATCAATATGCCGGTATCAAGCCGGATTTGATCTCAGTAGCGAAAGGTATCGCCAATGGCTTCCCGATGGGTGGGTTATTGATCAGCCCGAAATTCAAGCCGGTTTATGGTATGCTCGGCACTACTTTCGGCGGTAACCATTTGGCTTGCGCGGCCGCTATCGCCGTTCTTGATATAATGGAAGACGAGCGTTTGATTGATAACGCGGCGAAAGTGGGTGCCTATTTATTGGAAGAGCTTCATAAACTTCCGGGTATCAAGGAAATTCGGGGCCGTGGTTTGATGATCGGTATCGAGTTCGAGGAATCTATCAAGGAAGTGCGTAGCAAACTTCTCTTTGAGGAGAAAGTGTTCACGGGTGTAGCCGGAACCCATACGATCCGTCTGCTTCCTCCGCTTTGCTTGACGATGGATGAGGCCAAGGAATTTATCCGTCGCTTCAAGAAAGTCCTAAACGCTTAATTGTTCTTTATTTCATAAAAAGGGAGGATGTCTGAATTAGCGTCCTCCTTTTTTTCATTCCTCCCCAACAGCTACGTAAATTAAGTATCACCCTTTGTCAAAAAAACATCATTCCTTTTTCCGAAAAAACACTAACTTTACGCAGTCTAAACTTTGAGTCTCTAATTACTAATGAACACGATCGATGAAATATCTATTTATAGGAGTATTCACTTTGTTGTGCCTATTTGCCTGTCAATCTAACGACTCCCAATACATCATAGAAGGCAC
Source organism: Parabacteroides sp. B2-S-102 (assembly GCF_023656665.1). Lineage (NCBI taxonomy): Bacteria > Pseudomonadati > Bacteroidota > Bacteroidia > Bacteroidales > Tannerellaceae > Parabacteroides > Parabacteroides sp. B2-S-102. The sequence continues at coordinate 81,173 of NZ_JAMOKM010000018.1, forward strand.
CTTACCCACCGCACAGCAGGATGGGGAATGGATTTATCTGGCACCCATGGAAAACGCCTCAATCGAAAATATCGATTCTACGAGAATAGAGAACGCACGGTTTACTTTCCAAGGAACGGGAGAAGAGATGAAAGTCCTCCGTATGCGCATCCTTTTGCGTCTCAAGTTCCAAGAGCTACTGATCGTAACGGAACCGGGTGTGACCTCAGTACGGATAGACTCCATCAGCTCGGCCTCCGGTACACCGCAAAACGACGCCTTGCAGCATTGGAAAGACTGGAAGCAAAAGACCGATGGCGAATCCTATGCCCTATGGACAGCGCTTAAGACCTGCTCGCCGGGAGATTCCATCCGCATCAAGCAGACATGGGATTCCTTGAGAGTAGAGACGCAAGCTTTTAATTATGCGTTCATGAAAGAACATATCAACCAAACGGTCGGGAAATTCCTCTATAAGATGATAAAAACCTCCTTGACCGAAGAGCAACGAAAGGAACTGGATGAAGCGAATCATTAAACAGGATCTGTCGATCACGCTAGCGGTACTGGCGATAGCGATCTTCGCTTTCTTCTTCTGGATGTACCCCTATCATTTGTTCCACAAAGAGCAAATGATGCTGTTCTTGTACAGCGCCGAGTTTCTCCGTGGATATTTTCAGGAGGAAGCGTGGCTGGCTTGTCTCACCGGCGATTTCCTCACGCAATTCTTTTATTATATCGGGGGAGGCCCGTTCATCCTAAGCGTTGTCTTAACTTTATTTGCCCTGCTTACCTATCGGACATTCCGGCAATTCGTCAGCAAGAGATACGCCCTTCCTCTTATGATACTACTTGTATTATGGGAGGCCGGAAGGTCTTGCGGACTCGCCTATCCGTTATCCGCAACTCTCTCCTTGATCGGAGCAGAAGGTGTTTTCCTGTTATATAGCCGGAGCCAAACTGAGGGGCAACGTCTTCTTACCTGCATTCCCGCCATGCTTCTTTGCTATTGGTGCTTCGGGTACGGGGCATGGCTCTGTCTGGCCCTTATGCTGGCCGCCGGAATCATAGCGCACCATCAAAAGCTAAGTGCCCTGCTTGCGGCAGGTATATTACTTCTTCCAGCGACCCAATATCCCGCTACCACTTGGTGGAGTAAGCCGGATCTCGACCGGGAGTATGTACTCAGCCTCGATGTGGAACATTATTTCGGAAATATACAAAAGATGAGGAAACATCTCGAGACAGACCGCCAAATCCTTTGGGTGACCTATTACCGGAACCTGTACAATGCCACGCATCCGTCCGAGATCAACTCACCCGTATCTCTCTCCCGGAACCTCCTAGCGTGGAATCAACCGGGTACGAATGGGTTGATCCTCCCCGTGAACCCATCCGCTTCTTTTCTCTCTATCCTATTCGCCAACGAGTTATGGTTTACGTTAGGAGATATGACCATGGCCGAGCATTGCGCCATGCTAAGTATGATCTTCTCTCCCCGCAATTCGGGTAGCCGTATGATCAAACGGCTGGCTGAGATCAATCTGGTCAATGGGGATGATGAGGCAGCTCTTAAATATCTACGTATATTAGACAAGACACTCCTTCATAAAAGCTGGGCCGAAAAGAGTAAAGCCAAGCCTTTGTCTTGATTGAAATCAGAGTGGAACACAGAACGTTTCCGCCGCCTATGGCGGCAGAAACGTTTTTAGTTACCTTTGCTGTAGGCATAAGAAGCAAGCCGTT
>NZ_JAMOKM010000019.1:0-75708 GCF_023656665.1 Parabacteroides sp. B2-S-102
GAAAAGGACTACGGCGGCATAGAGCGCATATACCACAGGGACGGTTGCGGACGTGTGACACGCATAGATCGTCCCGGGGGGCGCAGCACCGCCTACACATACGACACCATGGGACGCGTGCTCGCAGCCGAGTACCACGACGGCACGAAAGAGGAATACGGCTACGACAGGAACGGGCTGATGGCCACCGCCGACAACGGTGAGGCGCGCATGGTGTTCGAACGCGACCCGATGGGGCGTGTGACAAGGGAGACGATGGGGCTTCCCGGAGGCGACAGGTTCATGAAGGTCATGTCGGTGGAGTCGGAATACAACGCATACGGCGAGCGCACCCGTGTGGTAAGCTCACTGGGAGCCGACACGGAACTGTCATACGACAGGTTCGGGCTTGTCGGCGGGATAAGGGCCACCGTCGGGAAACCGGAAGCGGATGATGCGTCCGCATACGGCGATGCCGGAGGGGACGTCCGGCCATGGGAAAGCACCATAGGCAGGGACGATGCCGGGCGTGAGGTGGAGCGTTTCGCAACAGGAGGGATAAGGATCACCACGGACTACAACGACATGGGGCTTGTCCGCTCGCGCCACGTGCGTTCGGGCAACCGCCACACGGGTTGGAGAAGCTACCGCTGGGATGTGGGCGCGAGGCTGATGTCGATGCGCGGCAACCTGTCACCGGAGCCGGTCATCTTCGACTACGACTCGATGTGCAACCTCGTCAGGGGCGACTACTCCATGCACGAGAGCGTCTTCCGCACCCCCGACAAGGTGGGCAACCTGTACCGGGAGGACGGATGCAAGGGGCGCGAGTATGACCGTGGCGGACGTCTGCTGTGGGACGGAAAGTACCATTACCGCTACGACTGCGAGGGCAACCTCATAAGCAAGAGCCGCAGGAATGTGTCCGTTCCGGAAAACAACGGGCATACCGGAAAGAAAGGATGGCTCGGTATGCTGTTCTCTGCGGATGATGCCGACAACAAGGACAACAGCCTTGAGACCGACCCGTTCGCCGACTGGCAGCAAGGTGACACCTGTTACAAATGGCAGGCCAACGGTATGCTTGCCGGGGTGAGGACTCCCGACGGAAGGACGGTCACGTTCGGCTATGACGCCCTCGGCAGACGGGTGTCAAAGAGGACTGGCGACACCGTACACCGTTTCGGCTGGGACGGCAATGTGGTGCTGCACGAATGGGACATTGAGGAAGCCGACAGGCCGAAGCTCGTCACGGACGAGACCGGACGCGAGGAATACGATGGCACGGAGAAGCCGGGTAACCTTGTGACATGGGTGTATGACGGAACGTCGTTCACTCCTGTGGCGAAGGTCACGGACGGGGAACGCTACACGATAGTGCATGACTACCTGGGTACGCCGACGCAGGCATACGACAGCAAGGGAGAGCTTGTCTGGGAGATGCTGCTGGATGTGTACGGCAAGGTGGCGGAATGCCATGGGGACCGAACGCTCGTACCGTTCCGCTATCAGGGACAGTACGAGGATGGAGAAACGGGGCTGTATTACAACAGGTTCAGGTACTACTCGCCGGATATGGGTATGTATATTTCTTCTGACCCTATTGGGCTGGCGGGTAACAATCCGACTCTCTATGGATATGTGCAGGATGTCAATATGTGGCTCGATCTGTGGGGATTGAATCCATTAGGATTACTTACATCGAGCATGTCTAATCCATGGGATACAAATAGTAGTATAACATCCATTGTTGTGCCCAAAGGTGGTATAGATATTGAAATGGCAATGAGTCCTAATCAAACAAAACCAGGCGGTTGGGGTACAACTGACCATATTACGAATGTTGATTTTGTTCGAAATAGATTGGCTGTTACGCCAGAGTTTAAGCCCGAAATCTCGCATGTACAAAGGTTCCATATTCCAGAAGGTGTAAGAATTCAGGTTGGTATAGTAGGACCTCAAATTTACAATGGAAAAATATATGAAGGTGGAGGAAACCAAATTCAAATCCTAAATTATGAGGATAGAGCTAAGCTAAAGCCAATTGGTACACCAAGAAAAATAAGTTGTGAATAAATATGAAGTTTATAAAGAATTTTACATTAAATAATGGGGATATTTCGGAATCGGGAAAAGGAATTTTAACGGTACTTGATACTCTACCCTATGTTATAACATGGTCATATAATGATATGAATCATAGAATTGAAGACATAAATAAATTAGTTCCATTGGTTTTAAAAGATAGCCAACATATTGCAATTATCCAAGCTCCGTATAATAAAGAATTAAATAAGGCTTATATTATTAATGGGGATGGAAACGTTGTTTGGAATTTAACAGATTTGTTAAAAAAACAAAAGGATTTAAATCAGTTTTTATTTTCTGATGTTTATTATATAAATAACTCTTTGTGCTTTTTTGTTGTGATTTCAAATATTGATTATCGGTTTGAATTTAATCTTTGTACAGGTAAAGTTGGAGATTTAATAGAGTCCAAATAATCCACTTATAAAGATTAGATAGATTTTACAGAAACCATCTTTTGAGGTAGTTTATCTATTTTACATAACAGATAGCAGTATCTCACAAAAAGTTATCAACAGGCCTTTTTGGTTTTCTCTCTTTTCTTCCTATGGTTTTAAGGGAGTTTTTTGGCTCTATAAACGGAATTATGTAAGAATTTAAATTATTATCACTAATGTAATGGATAAAATATTTACATGGCTACCATTCTATAAAGAACTATCCGAATGGCTACTTGGAAAACAGAATAACCAGCCAGAACTTATATCTAAGTTAAAAGAAATCGGTATTACCGGTTTTCGCGATGGCACAGAAAGAGGCAAAGAGATTACACTGCAAGAAATAGACCCGTTCACATTCTTGGCGTATCTCAACAAGTTTCACTCCGATGAAAAAAGGGTCGAAATCTTACAGGATTTAAGGCATAAGCTAAATTTTAGTTGCCCAGAACCGACAGATGTATCAGGTATCCCGACCACACATCCCATGAAAGTGCATCTATTCCCATGGAAGACAATCAGGGGCAACAATGATATAAATGTATTATGGGAATTGTTCGGACAGGTAAAAGAAGGGAAAGTAGATGAACGACTTTTTCAAACGGCATTGAACATTAAAAGTGTCGGAAAGGGAAAGCTCAGCATTGTTCTGTTCTACGCTAATCCAGAAAAATATGTTCCTTTGGATTCCAACACTTCATCGTATTTAAGAAGCAAGAAACTGGGCTATACTTATGATAGCTTTGCATCATATAATGGGTTGTCAGAAAAAATAGTCAAGACTCTTGGAAAACGTCCGTGGGAGATTTCATACGAGGCATATAATTATACACCGGAGAGTGATTCATCAAGTATTGGTAGCATCCGGACTCTATTCGAGAAACTTGAAGACGAATTAGAGGACGATATGGATTACCATATCTTTTATCGAGGACAGTCAGATAAGAGTTTTGGATTAGTACCTTCCATATATCGAGAAGAGTTCTTAATCCAAAATGAAAATAGAATTTTCAGAGATATTATCGCTCAAAGTCCGGCTGATTTCAAAGGGTGTACATCTACCTTTGAGAAGTTGGTCAAGATGCAGCATTACTCCTTGCCGACACGCCTCTTGGATATTACTACAAATCCTTTGGTAGCTCTGTATTTTGCGTGCGAGAATGATGCCGTTGACGGAAAACTGTTCCGATTCAAAGTTCAAACGTCAGATATTAAATATTTTGATAGCGATGCTGTCAGTGTCGTTTCTAATATCGCCAAACGCCCAATAGATTTCAGTATCGAAGATTTAAGAGAACTGGATAGGAAGGAGTTCAACTCCGAAGAGGAAATCCAATATCTTCTGCATGAAATTAAGTACGAGAAACCTCATTTCCAAAATGTGATTGACTCAAAGGATATTGAAAGAGTCTTTTGCGTGAAACCTATGTTTGACAATCCTCGCATAATCCGGCAGTCCGGGGCATTTTTCCTTTATGGTATCAATGGCAATAAAAGCAAGCCTGCACAGCTTAACTTCAGATACAAAATGTACATCATCAATAAAGCGCAGAAGCAGAAGATCAGGAAGCAGCTTGAAGCCCTCGGCATAGATAAATCAACGTTGTTCCCAGAAGTCGAACACGTGGCCGAGCATATAAAGGACAAATACCATCTGTCTAAATAATCTTTTCCCTCATTTTAAAAAACAAGCCGAGCTATTACGCGGATAGCTCGGCTCTCAACTTGAAAAAATTACATCAAGTCTTAATCTCGTGATACATCTTGAACTTGCAAGCATTTCTCTACTTTGTATAAATAATACTTAGAAGGGAGGATAGCCTATAAATAGAGTTTCTTCTATTTTGCTGGTTAATAAATTTAATTGATTGTTTGCTATGTTCAAAGGAAAATTCTATATTTGCGAAATATGATATCCTCCTTCTTGTCTTGAAAGCGGTCTGACTGCTTTAACCAAGGCGAAGTGTCTTGGTTTTATAATAAATAATAAGATCAGCATGGCAGAATTAAAGGCAACCGTGTGCTTGCAAGGGAAGGATATAGAAGTGATTTCATCACACATTGAATTTAACCGCAAGACAGATAATAAAGGAAGGCCAGTGACAAATGTTATTGGCGGACGTATTACCATAACCGTTGAATCTACCAGAGAAACTACTATTCTTGAAGCAATGGTAAACAGTCCTTTCAAAGCGATAAGCGGCAAGGTGATTTATTACAACACTAAGGATAATTCAATCTTTCGTGTCGTGGAGTTCAAATATGCGTATATCGTATATTACAAAGAGGTTTACAATGTTGACAGGAAACGCCAAATGTATTCCACCATCACATTTTCTGCGGATATTATTATGATAGGAGACGCATATTTAAGCAATCAATGGTAATACTGACGATTCCTGCAAGCCTTTATTGGATCTTTCAAAGAAGAAACATGAAATTTAGTTGTTTGGATATTATTGTATAAGAAATATCACTAACTTTGTTCATTGTGGATGTGGTGATAATGGATTTGCAGCGTTGTTTACTATTTCAATATTTAATGTTCTTATTGCTACATTTTTGTTTTTCAATGGAGTTAAAATAGAATTATGTTAATAACAAAGGTATGAATACTTTGATTCTTGATTTTTTAAACAGCTATGCTGATAATACTAATCCTCAGTACGCCGTGATGCTGAAAGGAAAATGGGGATGTGGCAAAACTCATCTTATAAAAGAATGGAAGAAGAGGTTTGATGAGACCGCAGATACCGACGGGGAAATTACGCTAAAGCCCATCTATATTTCGACCTATGGAATGGATAGCGTGAATGACATCAAGACAGCTATAGATAGGGAATTAAATCCTTTCTTCTATTCGAAAACGGAGCGTTTCATAAAAGGAGTTTTGAAATTAGCCGGTAAGGTAGTCTTCAAGACGAGTATGGATTTTAATGAAGACTCTAAAGAGGATGGTTCCTTTTCCGCAACACTGGATTCGTTGTCGTTACTACAAGTGAAAGACGACAGTATAAAAGGTGTAAAGTTTCTGATATTCGATGACATCGAAAGGTGCCTGATAGAGATGAAGGAATTGTTAGGCTTTATCAACTATTTTGTAGAACATTGTAATTGTCATGTTGTCGTAATTGGAGATGAGAACCACCTTGAAGAACTTCCCAAGGCTGTATTGGATGAGTTTAAGGAAAAGACCATAGGCAAGGAATTTGAAATACAACCTGACATAGAAGAAGCCATCGAATACTTCCTTGGCGAAGTACCGGTATCCGATTATTTGAAAGAAATGCGTGATTTCATTATTGCCTGTTTCAAGTGTACAAAATCCGACAACTTACGGGTTTTGAGACAATGTTTATATGATTTTAAAAGCCACTTAAACAAACTTCCTCCCGAGCTGATTGAAAAGGATAATATCTTTCTTAAAAATATTCTTGGGTCATTTATTGCAGTGTATGCAGAGTATAATAATAGTGAGAACAAAGAGGTAATTTGTAATTGGAGTAGAGATTGTCGGATTTCACTACTCCAAGATAATAATGAGGATAAGCAAAGGATACAGCATCTAAGGGAAAAATATCACTCTTTGAACAAGGAGCTAATTTATGATGTCTTAAATCCGGAGTATGTTACGGCTATTATACAATATATTATCACAGGTGCTCCACTTGTAGAATTTATTGTTACGGAGATAAGGGATAAGCAAAAAGAATTGAAACCTTGGGAAATGCTATCCGGCTTTTTCGATATGGAGCAGCAAAAACTTGAAAGTATTTGTCAGGACACTATAAAATCCATATTGGATAGAGAGATAAAAGACGCTTATCAACTTGGTTATAGTATTGCATATCTATCATATTTTCACGCTATTGGCATTTTCTATTTTATACAGGCTTATGTCTCTTTAATAAAAGTAAGAATAGCAGAAATGATTGATAGCCAAACCTGTTTAGAGGAACTTTATCAGCTAAGAGGGCTTTTTATTAGTGGATGTAATTATGTAACCACAGATTCCAAGACCTCAATAACGGTTGATATTGTGGACTATTTCTTGCAGAAGATAGAATCAAAGATAAATGAGTTGCCAGATCAAATGCAAAAAGCACTGCGTAATTTGACTGAAGGAACAGTAGAACAACTTATAATCATAGACAGATTGCCTTATCCAGATAAAAGTTGTACATACGAACTTCGTGCTATATTTGCATCTGAAGATGCCAATGCTCTCTTTGATGCTCTCTGCAAACTAAGCAATAAAAGTAAAAATACTTTTACGCAATTTCTTGCTTATCATTATAATTTTGACTATGACCTACAAGATGTGGGAGACAGATATAAGGCAGATGTTCCTTGTTTACTCAAGTTGAAAGATTTGGTCTGTAATGAAATCAGTATATCAAAAGGAGTGGATAAACTTGCCTTCATAAGGTTAAAAGATGCCTTGCTTGAAGCTATTAGGAGGTGTGAAGGCAAAAGTGATACATTGCCACCAATGTAGAAGCTAAAAATGGCGTATCGCAAAAAACGGATATGCGATGAAAGAATATTATCTCTATTTGACTAAAAACAGAAGATATTAATAGCTATAAATGAGAATGGGTGGTGGCGGGGAATCGGGAGGTTATAAAGGGAGAAAGGATGCCATAAAAGAGTAGAGCCGTCGGCAGACCGGAGCGCAAAAAAATCCCTCTGCCCGGTCATCGCGACCATGCAGAGGGAACGGTTGAATTATGATTATGTCAAGCAGCTTCGGCAATAGCTTCGTGTTTGGCAGCCTGCGGTTGTTCGGCCTCTTTCAGGCTTTCATCAATCCTGTGCTGGAGTTCCTTACATTCCTGTTTGAGCCTTGACAGTTCATCGGCTTTGCTCCACTGACGGCAAATGATGTCCTGCAATGTGGGAATTTCGCTTTCTATCCGCTCTACCGCCTTTTGTTGCTTCTCGATAAGAGAGGGCAATTTGCTTAATGCTCCATGCGGATATTGTGCCGACTCAACGAAACCAAGCGGCAGCGCACCGCTCAGACCGCATCGGTATTTCAATCCACTTATACCCTCTACAAAGAATGTATTGCGGTCAAACGTACCGTCCATATTATACTCGCTATGCACCAACAAGTTTAGCCCTGCATACGTGCCAACTGTACCATACGCTCCGTTGCGGTAGGTCTTGGCGATACGGTGCAACTCCCGGCCAACTTCCTCGGTACTGGCTTGCGGCAAGTTCAAAAGCAGGGTTGCCTTTGCCCCATTATACGAGTTGATGTATTCCAAATCCCTCTTGAAATCGGCCTCAGTACGCTTTGCCTTTTCGATTTCTCCCTGACCGGCAGCTATTTTACGCTCGGCACGGATGCGTTCTTTCTTGAAAATAGCCTGTTCCTTTTCAAGCTGCATAATCTTGTTGTCGAGCTTCGTCTTGTTCAGCAAGTCGTTATTGCCTGACAGAATAGCCACGAACTCGGCGAAGTTCATACCACTGTCCTCATCCATGCCTCCCTCGTCAATACGGCGCACGGCGATTGTGCCGTTGTTAATTTGATTGATAAACATCTGCTTGTTTCTCAACAGATTGAACTTGTAGGCGTCAAGGGTCTTTTCCGTGCCGTAAATTACAATATCTACCACATTGCCACCCCACAGCTTTACAGTGTTGCCTTTGCGTACCGCCCTGCCGTTTCGTTGCTCCATGTCAGCAGGTCGCCAAGGTATTTCAAGGTGATGCACTGCCACAGCCCTTTGCTGGGCGTTCACACCTGTGCCTAACATGGTCGTACTTCCAAAAAGAACTCGCACCTTGCCGTTGTTCATTTCTTCAAACAGCTTTTTTCTTGTCCTCTCGGTAGTGGCGCATTGGATAAACTGTATTTCATCAGCAGGAATACCGAGTTGTACCAACTTTTCTTTGATGTCGGCATATATGTTCCATTCGTTCGGTTTGTATGTACCAAGATCGCTGAACACGAACTGTGTACCCCGATTGTCATTCGAGCGTATATAGTAGTCATAGATTGTCCTCGCACAGATAGAAGCCTTGTTATCGGCATCATCCTTGAACTTGCAACCCAACAAGCGCATATCAAGAGCCATTTTTCGGGCTACATTGGTCGCAACCAGCATTTTTGCCTTATCGAGATTGTCGGGTTGCGGAACGTCAAGTCCCAAGTCCTTCCACTGGCCGCTACCAGCAAAAGAAATCAAGCGTCCTATCATTTCCTCCTGCTCGATTGTCGGGGGATAAGAGAGGAAACGCACGTTCTTCTCAGGCACGTCAAGATTTATCATGTCGGCTGTACAGTAATCCGTAATCTCACGCAGGAACATTGCCAGCTCCGGTACTTTGATGTAAGTACGGAAACGCTCTTTGCGCTTCACCGAGCCTGTCACATTCAACTCATAATCTGCCGTTTTCTTTGTGAATATGGCTGCCCACGCATCGAAACAGCTAATCCGTTGCCGTTGAAGCTCCTGCGGACGCAAATACTTGAACATCACATATAGTTCGGTAAGGGCGTTCACGACCACCGTACCTGACAGAAACGTAGCCCCAAGGTCACGACCTGTACGAAGTTGGATGTCACGAATGGCGAACAAGAGGTTCATTGCCCTTTGAGAGCCTTTGGTGTTGCCGATACCTGCCACACGGTTATGGCGTGTCTGAAACATTAAGTTCTTGAAAATATGGCACTCATCTACAAAAATATGGTCTATTCCCATTGTGTGGAAGTCCACAGCATCGTCTTTCCGATTATTGATTTTCATACGCAGTTCTTGTAATTTAGCCCCAAGGTTCTGTTTGCGCTTTTCTAACCCCTCCTGCATCTTTCCGCTACGGTAACGCATGGTGGACTGCTCCAAAAATTCAAGGTTACGTTCCACATCGGCAAGCTCTTCCGTGAATATATCTATCATGGTCTCTTCTGACTGCGGTATCTTGGCGAACTGGTCGTGGGTCAGTATGATGCAGTCCCAGTTGTTGTTCTTGATTTTTGAAAAGACCTCTTGCCTGTTGGCAAAGGTAAAATCTTCCTTGCCCGGATAGAGAACTTTGGCCGTAGGGTATGCCTTGCGGAACGTATCAGCAATTTCGTGCACATTCGCTTTCAGTCCGATAATAAGCGGCTTGTGTACCAGTCCGAGACGTTTCATTTCGTAAGCGGCAACACACATTATCATCGTCTTGCCTGTGCCTACCTCATGCCAACAGATACCGCCTCCGTTCTGCTTAATCATCCAGATAGCATCTTTCTGTGAGGGATAGAGGCTATCGTATGGAAATTGCTCAAAAGAGAGCTGCGGAAAGGTTTGTGCCGAACCGTCATAGTGCGGCCTAACATAGCAGTTGAAACGCTCGTTATATACCCTTACCAGCTCGTCCCGAACCTCTATCGGCTGCCTGTCAAGCCAGCAGTTGAAACGGTCTCTAATCTCCTGTATCTTGGTGGCTGCCTCTTGTATGGCTTCCTCGTCCGGTACACGCACCTTATCACCATTGCGGTATATCTTTTTCGTAATTTCGGGTACAGTATCATGCAGGGCATGAACAAACAAATCCTCACCGTTATAGTTGCGGACGAAATAGGTGTTGTAAGCCACCGGAGAGTAACTTTGCAGACGTACCATGTAGGTGTCGTTCACATCGAAATACATTACACTTGTCTCTACCTTGAAAAGTTCAGTTGCAAAATCGGCGTATAACTTTGTGTCAATCCAACGCTCACCCATGTTAATGTCGAGTTCCTCGTAGGGTATCGCTTCGGGTGTCGCATCCACCAAAGCCCTTACAGCAGTTTCCGTCCAATCTTTTTCCCTGTCCGTGAGTTCGGACAAGTAAGAACCTATCTCCTTGCATTTGGTTATGACATTGCCTGAAAGGAACTTGCCTTTGTGCTCCCACTCCCCAATAGCAGGATTGTAAAATATCTCACCTTTGAGGTCGCCGATGATTTCTTCCTTGGTGCTGTCCGTGGACTGCATCAGGTAGTCCATATCAACCCTGCCGTAGAAATTCAAGCTGCTTGCCAACGCTTCAATCGGTGTCAGCCGTTTGTTCGGGTCTATCTTCTTGAACGCCACAGGTTCACGCATGATGTCGGACTTGACTAAATCTTTTCCAAGCTGCATTTCTATTGTAAAGACTTCCACACCGAGGCTGTCAAGCATGATAAACTCCTTGTTGTCGTTCTCGTGGAAACAGCCCCATTTGGCAACAAAGGCATCGTATCGGGCGTTCAGCTCTCTACGCAATCCGTTATCCTCTTTTTGTTCTTCCCTCTCTTTGATTGACAGTTCAAAGTATGCTTTGCGTATAGGAAAATAGTCTTTCGCCCTATCTGTATTGACCTTACCCTCGTCCACCGGCACAAAATCAATGGCTACCTCTTGATAAAGACTTGATTTTCGATATTGGATAGTACCCACCTGGCCCTCAAACAGTACCATTGCGCCGTCTTTCATCCATGCTTCCACCCCATCCGTGTAGGCTCGTTTACCTTTTTCTACTTGTTTCATCGCTACATTCCCGAAAAGGGACATTTGCATATGTTCGCTGCCCTGTCCGTTCCCTGTGAAAAGACTTTTGCGGAAATATCGGCCAAAGTCGAGTTTCAGCAGTGCGGCGAGATATTGCGACATGGCATTTTCATTTCCCTGCCATTGGTATTTGCGCACATATTTTCCGTATTGGTTCTGTACAATGCGGCTACCTGTTGCAAGGGTAGTTTTCGACATGGTAAACAATTTGTTGGCGTATTCGGTCATTGTGCCTATGGCGTCCGCCTTTTCCCTGCCTACTTGTAAAAACAGTTGTTCCCGTTGTGAGAGTACCGTCTTGTGCGTGTGCTTTTGGAATATCAGCAGGTCACTGCCTACCTCTATACCGCTTGTCTGCATGAAAAGCATATCGGGCAGACGGATTGCACTTATCAGGTCTGCATGATTTACAAGATATTCACGCACGAACTTGTTACCGGGCGTGTCGGCTATGCCCCTCGATGTGATGAAAGCCAATAATCCACCCTCATTCAACAACTCCATCGCTTTGACAAAAAAGTAGTTGTGTATGGTCTTGGTGGCCTGTTCGTACATACCGCCTTTCTTCCACAGCTCCGCATCGAATACCCGGAAATTGCCAAACGGGATGTTGGAGGCTATGACATCGAAAGTTGTATGCTCAAAACCTTGTTCTCCAATGGTTTCAAATGCAGCCGTCCGTGTTAGCGTGTTCTCATGGAGCAGGGAAAGTATCATCCCCGAAATGAGATCTTTCTCAATGGCATAGTCATACGTGCCGGACATGGCTATGGGCAGAAAACCGCCTATACCTGCACTCGGTTCGAGAAATGAACGCATTTTGAGGCCGTTTTCGCTGAACGTGGCGTGTATCTGCCGCACCACTGCATCAACAAGGAATTTAGGAGTGTAAAATGCTGTCAGTACAGATGCTTTGATACCCTCTATGACATTGTGTCGCATGGGTTCTGTGAAATGAGGGTAAGCATTGATTAACTCCTGCAATCTTTGTATCGGTTCTTGCATATCACCACCTATGGGCTTGTCCGTACCTATATTCAACACTTCTTTGATACCCCCGAAACCAGAATATCGGGATAAAATTTCTTTTTCTTCCGCAGTGGCCTGCCTGCCTTGAACTTGGATTTTCATTGCCGTTTCTATGGCTTCCACGTTCGCTACCAATGATTTCAATTTGTTGTAACTCATAATTTAACCTTTCTTTTTTTCCCTTTTTTCGGCCTGTTTGCGACCTTTGGGATTTATTTTTCTGCCTCCAAAAGGTGGCGGAAACAATCTGACAAGGCTGATGCGGAAAAATACGCTCGACAGACGGAGAGGAAGATTTTTACGGCTCACTCGCAGCGGAACGCCGGCATTGGCAAGATTGGAGCAGCCTATTACCTTTGCGGGAAAATAAGTCCACGAGAGGTCGCACGGCAGCAGCAAAACGATAATAAATGACAATCAAATAGAAAGGGATGAATAAAACTGTAAAACAGGGGTGTTAAAACAGGGTAATGGACAATCGGAACGGATTGCCCGTACTATAATCGGAGGAAGGTGAACTATAAAGGGAGGTGGAATCGGGTGGATTGGCCCATCTCTTGATAATTGCAGACTATTACTCTCAGAATGATGACTATATTAAATGTCGTAAAAAAATGCAACGGACTATTTTTTTTGTATCATGAGCGTATTATTCAGCAAATTAGTTGTATCTTTGTAATCGCATAGATTTTTTTGAAATGAAAACAGCTATACAGATTGCTAAAATAAGAGCAGTGGTACTCTACATCATGCAGAGTTTCACTCAAGGAGTGGACTATATAAAGTTATTTAAAATACTTTATTTTGCCCAACAGGACCATCTTGTCAAATATGGCAAAGTGATTGTCGAAGACTCTTTCAGAGCATTGAAGCATGGCCCGGTGCCAGCCTATACCTACAAGGCACTGCAAATTGCAGAAGGCAAACCCTTGGATGGGAATTTTGACGAGTTCCTTTCAGACATAGAGGTTCGTGACAAGAAGGTATATACTTCTGCCGTACCCGATATGGACTATATATCAGGTGCCAACAAACGTTGTCTTGACGCTGCTATCGCTAAATATAAGGATACAGACCCTTATGACTTGTCCGATTTGTCGCATGACTCGGCATGGGAAGAAGCGATGACACGCATTCAGGATGATCCTCAAAAAAACTTCATTACCATTATAGATATAGCCCGGGCAGGAAAAGCTACCAAGGACATGGTAGATTATATCCGAGAAAAGCAGATTGTCAAGAACGCTTTATCTTAAATCAAATGGACGACAAAACCGGTGCATTGGAAAAGCTGAAAGCTATAATGGCCAAAGCTGAGCAAGTAGATATGTCATCAGTCAAAATTGGTGATATTATTTATGTCCCCTTGGACGAAGAGGACGGACTGATACTAAAAGACGGATATAAAGACCGCAATAAATATATTGTTATTATCGGCTTTACTCCGGAAGGTGTCGCTATCGGTGCCTTACTGATAAATTCGGAAATAGATTCTTCCAAGAGGTCGGAAGAGCTACTGGACTGCCAATATCCTTTGATGGTTCGGAACTATCGTGATATTCTGGACTATGACAGTTGGCTGGATTGTTCCGATATATTCGAACTTTCAAAATTAAAAATCACGGAAAAGAACGGTAAACTGAAAGGTTGCCTGATTTCCGAAGACAGGGAACGGGTAATGCAGTTTCTAAGAGAGACAGAGGTGTTCGATAATGCAACTAAAAGACGTTATGGCATTATTAAATAATGGCGTTAAATCATAGGGAATGGATAGAATAGGTTTAGATACCAGAATTTCAAGGAAAGAATCGTTTCTATTGGCAAATGACGGTTTGTATTTAGGCAGATTGTCGTTGAACACATCTACTCCTGATTCCATATCCAACAACGAGAATATATACGGTAGTCACTTTTCAAGTATATCTTTCAAGAATCGGTATTCCATATATGGAAGTCCCAGTTCATCGTTAAGTCCATACAATCCGAATACATTAACCCCACCAGTTATTTATTTAAGAGGTGAGAAAATCGGTTGTTTGAGTAAAAATGTGAATCTTACAAATCGTGTAGATCCGGACGTGCTTAATGACTGGATGATAAGTCAGCGATTATTTGATTAGTTTTCCATACAGAAAAATACATAAGTTTCCAATCGTAAATTGGGAACTTATGTATTTAGTAGGTCAAATGCTGATGCCGTCCTATAAAACGACTGGAGTTATCGTTGTAAGTAATAACTTCTTCAGACATCATTAATCTCTACTTTCCAATCTTATACATATTATCACGGGAGTCAAACCGCACACCGCAAAAAATGTAGTCAGGTGTACGCACTGCCCTTGCCGTGTATATATCCTTGCAGTTGCATTCTTCAAGGTATCCTGCCAAACTATCCACCATAATAGCGCAACTTAACTCCGCTGTTTGATGCTTGAACCGCCTGCCGTTTATTTCGACTAACACATAAGGGGCAAAAAAATCAAACGGGCTATTGCTTTCGGGGGATAAGATACCGATGTCTATCAGTCTGACAGGATTTAACTTTTCGTCCTTTGCCTTGTCGTTGTCCTTTTCAATTTGTTCACGTAGCAAGCGGAGATAGCAATCTTTCTTCGCTTCAAAAGTATGTATCGACTTAATCCACTCACGAATCCGTTTCTTAAAGTATGCCATACTATTGGAAACAAAGAGCGTTATCCGTCCGTCTATGACAAAACCGTAATCGGTCATACCACTCCATTTACCCATACATTTATGGCGTACAGGTTCCCATGTCTTGCCTCCTACAAGGGCAACAAATTCATCTACTGCTGCTTTCTCTTTCCTTTTCATTGTATATAGTTTTTAAAATTCAAGAATAGTTGCTTTCTCAATCAAAACGTTGTCGGCATAATACTCAATCGCCCCCGTAGTAACACCAATATCCTGACAAACTGTTCTGAGATAGTTTTGATAGTCGTTTCCAGAAAAGTTCTTACCACATAAGTTTTTGAAAATCATCGGAATGGATATATCGTCTGTACTCGATAGTATCACTTTGCCATTCTGCCTAATCTCTGTTTTCATAATGTTATTTTTTTATTGTTACTATTTCCCTTTGTTCAACCTGTTTGCGACCTTTGGGATTTATTTTTCTGCCTCCAAAAGGTGGCGGAAACAATCTGACAAGGCTGATGCGGAAAAATACGCTTGACAGACGGAGAGGAAGATTTTTGCGGCTCACTCGCGGCGGAATGCCGGCATTGGCAAGATTGGAGCAGCCTATTACCTTTGCGGGAAAATAAGTCCACGAGAGGTCGCACGGCAGCAGCAAAACGATAATAAATGACAATCAAATAGAAAGGGATGAATAAAACTGTAAAACAGGGTAACGGACAATCGGAATGGATTGCCCGTATTATATCGGAGGAAGGTGAACTATAAAGGGAGGTGGAATCGGATGGATTGGCCCATCTCTTGATAATTGCAGAATGACGACTGTATTAAATCATGGGGAATGAGTAAGTCTTTTTGATAAGGCAGAATGCAGTTCGGAACAGGCGACCTGAAAAACAATGTTTTTTGTTTGCTTATCCGCCAATCTTTCGTTATCTTTGTCAAAATGAAGACAGCAGACGGTACTTTCGGGTACGGTCATTGTCGTGACATGGAAGATTCATACTCGGCTTGGAAACAGGCGGAGATTGATATACATATTATACGTTCACTGAACGTCTTGGAATAGAAAACTGACACTTATCAAAAAGACAAGATGTATAGCAAAATATTCATACTGTATGTTTATACAGCAAGGGTTTGCTTATCTGCCTTTTAGGTATGGCAGTACCTCTATTCCGGAATAGCGTGGGTTCATGCTGTTCTTTAGGGTGCAAGGTGGACATAATTCTTAAAAACACATTGAATATGAAACAGATTTCCTTGCACGTGTATCAGTCCATCGACGGTTGTCCGGCTCCTTCGGACAAGCATTTTGATGCGGCTGTGGATGCCTCCAGTTGTGTGCTGATTGACGAAGAAACTTACCTGCGTATTTATATGAACCATTTGGGTTGGCCGATTACGGCGAAAGAGACTTTGGTCGTGACGAACGGCGGCATCGACCTGACGGAGAATGAACGAGTGAAGTTCATCCAAGGAGATGCAGTGGCAGAACTGAGACAGATGAAGGAAGACGGCGACGGTATGGTGGTGGCTTACGGTGAGGAAATCGGGGCTTTACTCTTGGATAACGGGCTGGCGGACGAAATCACAGTGACAACCGTTCCGGTACTAATCGGCGGCGGCGAAAAGGCATTGGAATGCGGATTGAATGACGGCAGAGCTTGGATTGTGCGGTCAAATAAGGTGCTGGTGGACGGAAAAATGAGGACGGTGTACGGGAAGGTCTAATATGACAAATAGATATTATAGCAAAAGTGCAGCAACCAATTGCTGCACTTATTTATAAAAAGACGTGCCTTAAACATGCTAAATAGGCGAAAAGTAAGGCAAGTATATTACTTTTTAAGCCGAATACTAAAAAAGGTAGAGAAAGATATAAGGAGGATGGAGCCTCCGAAGATATAAAAATACAGCAACACCAACTAAACCGGCACATAGGTAAAGCCGGGCAATACATCAGAACTAATAGCGTACTTTGCCATATCACGCTATGGCTGACAAAACAGCCTTTACATGAATGGCAAAGGAGTCACCGCTACGGCTCGGAATATGCGAAAACAAGATGGCTGTTATACGATTGAGCTGCCATAGAGATTTAGAACTTTTAGTCCATTCGCTGTAGCCTTACGATAAGTATAAAACGTACCACCCTTGGGTTTGCCGTCATACCAGGCAATAAGAGACGAACTGTGAAAAACCATATAGTCGTTGCGTCGAAGCAAACAGCCATGGTAGTAGTGTTCGCTCAGGATGATAACATCATCCGAGTTACAGAGAATAGTATCATACCGGGCTTTCATCGCATCGTTCCACCGCTCGGATTGTCCGCGATACGGTACTACGGCAATAACTTGCAGACCTGACAATTCGGACTGCAACGCAAGAGCAACTTCTGCCGCCAGCATATCAAACCCCATGGCACAACCACAGTAAAAATGACGATAACCTCCAGCGTATGCCTTGGTTATCGCTGCCTTTAATTGCAGCTTCAGTTGCTTCCTGTATAGGAATGGAATATTGCGGTGTCCACTGAAGCAAACGGACACTGCCTTATCATACTTTGTCTGGGTCATATTATTTCACTTTGTAATGGGTTCTTGCGAGGAATATACCTCCGAGTACATTAGCACCAAGGCTTTCAAGCTGATTGGCATAGGTAGCATAACTCAGCCCTTTGGTTATCACATCATCAAAGACTACCACAGACCTGCCGTTGAAAAAAGCCGAATCAAACTCAATGACGTTTACCTTACGGACTTCTTTCTCTGCCTTACGGTTTTCGTGAATGGTTAGCCTCTCACCACTCACTGATACATGGTCATAACCATTGATAGCTCCCGTCAGTTCGCATACTCTTTGGCAGAATGCTTTGTAACGTATCTCGTTCTTCTTATCGGTGGATGCCGGTACGGGAGAAAATACAATGTTAGTACATGATGTTCCATAACGTTCGGTCATGTTGGCTGCCGTGCGTTGAGCAACCTCTTCGTATGCCCGTCCATCCTTGAAATCAAAGACTAACTTGCGGTCTGCTATCTCACGCTCACTCACATTGCGTATGCGTGCAGGAAAATACTTGCAGAACCATGCCTGTGGCTTGTCCAACTGTTTTTGAAGTTCTATGTCTATCGTCTTTGCCATAACTCTGATAATTTTTCTTTTTCCCTCTTTTTGAAGGCTGTTCAGCCTGCTGAGGGATATTTTCTGCCATCAACTGCCGCCCAAGAATACCGATAAGACAAAACGGCGACAAGAAATACGCTCTGACGTGTCAGAGGAAGATTTTTCGTTCCAGCGATAGTGGCGATTTGATGTTTGGTAAAAGGCGGCTTACTTTGCGGAAAATATGACTACAGCAGAGCTAACCGACAAACAGAATATGCTTTCTTACTACAGGCGGTTGTCATATAGACATGTAGAATAGGTGCAAGATTTATAAAAGGAATGGGTGGGCAGTGGAACGTCTGTGGCTTGCCGGTCCAAACTTCCCGATGAAGTGACCATACAACTTAGTCTCAAATCTGGCGAAGCGTAAGCCTTGGCAGTTTGTGACCGAGGTGTACGGTCTTTTCATGTTTGGCTTCCGTAAAGAGTCTTTCACTCACCCCATAGCAGCTCTGCTGCCATAAGGTGAGTGAATGTCTCTTGCGGACAAGTCCTGTGACGCTCCGCTGATGGTGTGGGGCGAAGCTATAAAAACAAACAGACGGCATTGCCGGTTACAAAAGAACAGATAGCAGAGGTCGCTGCAAGGACAACAGATTGGCTTGATTGACACTTGTGGCAAATGTGCCATCGTCCTTGCTTTATCCCAAAGACTGGTACACAGCATATAGCAGACTTGTATGCCATTTGCCGTGTACCGGTCAGGGCGAACATCTTCTATAAAAGTTGAGCATGTACAATTAAAAGAGGAAATTGTATGGGCAAGACTTTATGATATAAAAGTGATATGGCTTATAAATTATCGGTGCTATTTTAGATTAGTGCCACGATTTTGCTAACTTTGCAAGTGAGTGAAAACGAATTTGATATAAGTAATGAAGCCATAATTCCCATATCCGATTATGTCGAAATACACCGTAATGTTGTAAATAACCGGATTGAAACGGGCCGCTTCATTCAAATAAAAATACGATGAATGCAAGACTATTGTTCATACTCCTGCTTTTCACAATTGGGGCATTGTGGTATATTATCGGCTACTGGCGACGAAAAGCAGGAGAAGCGGCATTCGCCGCCGCACGGTTGACCGAAAAGAGCGAGGAACGTGAACGTTACTGTCGTCTGGCGGTAATGGCCGGTCATCGGGAAGCCTGCCGTATGTTCTGTCTCTTGCATCCCGAACGGTTTGATGGCCATTCTCCCCATAAGCCGTTCAAGTTACGAGGCATCCGAATCTCCTTTTACGGATATTACTATCCGTCACGATACAATGCGCTGCTCAATGATGAACAGAGGGCTTTCTGCCATTCCATCTACCAGTTCAAACAAGGAGATATACACGGAATCGAGTTCTTTAAAACGTGTATGAATGCCTTGCAACTGAAAAAGAGACCTTACCATATAATGTTCATGCCGTGTAGCAACTGGATAAAATACGGTCAACGGTTCAAACGGCTCGACTGGTACATCGGAAAGCACCGACAGGATTTAACTTCAGGACTGTACGACGTTGATATTTGCGATGCACGAGAAAGCCTGCATGAGGCCAAAGGTGGAGAGAAGCGTATCCTCGAACGAAACTACCTCATTACCGGAAAAATCAAAGGGAAAGAGATTATCATCATAGATGATGTGCTGACAACCGGGCAAAGCGTGGTGGATTACAAGGAAGAGATAGAACGGTGCGGTGGCAAAGTAGTGGCGGCTATTTTCTATGGCAAGACGCTCTCCATGCCTTCGATGCTCCTTGTACAAATACACGTCTGGGGCAACCATATTGCCCATATTATTGAACGGATGACAAAGTAACCGGAACGTTTTCAGCCCTTTTCACTTCTCTTTTACAAACCTGCCAATGCTGATATACACTCCTGCCGGATGGATTGGATATAATCGAATATAAGCGAGGGGCTGATACTCCTGCCATTGAGTTTGCAGGTGATATGCAGGTGTTCGCCGGTGCTGCGTCCTGTGGAGCCGGTAATGCCAACCACATCACGAGGATGAACTATTGCCCCTTTGACGATAAGAATTTTAGAGAGATGACAATAACTGACGGTGTACCTACCATGCCGCAAGGTTACATACTTGCCGGAAGTCTTGTCCTGTCCGACCTTCACGACCACACCCTCCATCATGGCCATCACCTTGTCGCCACGTGCGCGCAAGTCCAGTCCGCCATGAAATTTACTCTTTCCCGTAAACGGGTCCTTACGGTAGCCATAAGGCGAAGTGACCTTGATATAACGTAACGGGTAACTTACACTCAAGTAACGATCCATCCACTTTTTCTTATCCATATCTGCGGATACCGGGATACCTGTTGAAACTTCCTGTACGGAAATCTCGCTTTCGGATGCCGGTTCCGCTTGGTCTAACCCCATATCCAATACCTCCATCTTGTAGCGTGTTGGGGTAACGGCAACGGTATTGAATTGTGCTTTGGCTGGCGTGATACATAATGAGACACCCGTCATCATCAATAATAAAATCTTTCTCATGGCAGCAAAGTTAGCACGCTCTTCTTATGGTCTGTCCATTGCCGACTGTTTTCTCTCCAAATATAACTATTTAATCAATTTTGAATATGATTATTTGCGAAAAATCATATTCAAAACATTAAAAATACCACTTTATAATCACTTATAAAGAAATGTTTTAGTCATCAGATAAGAAATCGCTCTATATTTGCTGAGTATAATTTTATAACATCGTTCAGAATATGAAAAAAGAACAATTTGAGTTCAACGAACTGCCTTATCCGACATTGGCCCGCTTTGGGCTTACCCAAGAAATGATTGAAGATTTGCCCCTGTGTATCCTGAAAGAAATCGGGAAAGGCGGCTACTCGCCGGTACTGCCCATGCGTGTCACTAACGAGAATGGCGAAGTAATCGAGAGTCGCAGTCGGTTTGCCTTTATCCGTATGGATAGCGGCGAGGTGGATGTGGTCTTTTATCCCACACTAAAGTCGTCACCACTGGAATGCTACAACGAGGAGCAGCAAAAACAGTTGCTTGACGGCAAATCCATCATTGCAGACGTGGCTATGGCGGACGGACGACGCAGTAAAGCTTTCGTGCAAATCGACGAGGAGACAAAACAGGTGATGTATGTTCCGACACCCATCATCGCCCGTAACCTGAAAGTGCTGGCAGAGGTAATGCACTTAGGTACAGTAGAAGTAAACGGAATGCAGCATGGTGAGCCTCTGACGGTGGCAGTGGATGGCGAACCTGTCACGGTAGGCATCGACCTTCACAACAAGACAGGCATCCGTTTCTGCGCAGGTGACGCGCAGAAATGGAAAGAGCAACCCAAGCGTGAATGGGATAAGTACACCTTCGGTTGCTACGGTTGCTGGGTGATGAATGATGACGGCAATCTCGACTACGTTCCAGAGGAGGAATACACCGAAGAACTGTGGAACGAACAGAAGAAAAGCGGTGAGCGTAACCGAATGGCAGGTATTCACAAATAAAACCTATTTAATATAAGCGTATGGCACAACAGAAATATTATCCCGAAGAGATTCTCGTCGAGAAGATGCAGAGCGGCGAATACGGCTGGCTCGATTACATCAATCATTTTTCTGCCGAGTGGCAGGAGGAGTACGCCCATTACTGTGAGGAAAAAGGACTCACGGTCTGCGAAGATTCTGCCGCCGGGTTTGTCCGTTTCAAAGACGAACAATTGGAAGCGGCTATGAAATACGGCAACGCATAACAAGTAACCATCATAACATCAGACTATGACGATACGAACAAACACTAATCCTCGGCAGATGGACTTGCAACCCGAAATGCGCAATCTACTGATGCGTAACGGACTTCAAGCCCATGTCGCATTTGACGGAGGCGGCTACCGGCTGATTGTGCAAGGGCATGATTCACCGTTATTGGTCTATCCTATAACAGAACGACAGATGTTGGCTCTGACGGACTGGGGAACGAATACGGCCAACAAGAAAGCCTACAACATACTCACGAGTATCATAGGAAAAGATTTCTATATGCCGAAAAATTTCGTCCATGCCCGCAATGCCAACGGTCGCGTGGCGATGGGGCTACATGGCTACCGCATCGGTATCGGTGAGTACGGACACATGGGGCGACTGGGCATGCCCCCTCCATTCCTTGGTTGGACACCACGCGAACAGTGGGGTTTCCACCTACGCAGAGTTGGTGGGCAGCTTTTCTTTCCGGGGCCATCCATCGTACCCGAACGCCCAGACGGGCGCATGAAGCCCGGCGAACTGCAATCGGGTGGCTACGGCTTTTACTACAAAGGCGGTCAACAGGAGCAACCCATTGTACAGCAAGATGTATTGAAGAACTTGCAGGAGGTCATTACACCGCTTGTCAGCCGTCCGCGCAGCAAGGAACCGGCACAAGCATACAAGGAGTTGATTGCTTCACCAGTCTATTTTTCCAACGAGAAATGGTCGGAGTGCCTTACTTCGCACGGTCTTATCGTGGATATGGAACGGAGGACACTGACCGTACAATCGGAAAGTGTCAATGCCGATATGGTCTATGACCTGACGGAAGAAGAAGTGAAAAAACTGGCTACCGCATCCATCGAGGAACAACCTGTGGAGAAACGGCTGGATCTGCTGAACGGCATTATCGGAGCGGACTTTGCCGATAAAGTAACGATGGAACAGCTCAACAGCGAACAACGCATCAGTATCGGCCTGCATCCCGAAGTGCGGCATGAACTGGAAGAACGGCAGCGGCAGGAACAAGAATTATTCATGCAGCAAGAAACTCCGATGCGGCAGGAATACATACAGGGCAGTATCGGTGCAGCCGTGGACGGTCGTGACCTGCAACTACTCAACGAAAGCAAAGGCTGGTATCGTGAGGAGAAACATGGCCGGGAAGTAGAGGTCAGTGACATTGCCGTGCAACCGGCACAGACGGAGGGTAAATACAAGATGTCCGCTGTTATTGACGGACAGGTCATCAGCCACGAAATCAGCCAGAAAGACTACGACAAGTTTCTTGCTGTGGATGATTACCACCGGATGAAACTTTTTTCGAAGATTTTCAACGAGGTGGATATGAAGACACGTCCTGAAGCGAACAAGGGGCTTGGCGTGAAGATATTCGCTGCCCTTACCGCCGGTGCTGTGGTGGCATCGGAAGTCGCACATGGCTTCCATCACCACCACTCTCCGGAGTTCTATGGCGAACGTTTCAGCGGACCGCCACATCCATACTTCAAGCCCGGCGTAGATACACCGAGAGATGTGGCCATCCGTAATTTCGAGGCACAGATGAATCAAGATATTAATGAAATGAGAAGAGGGAGGTAAACCTATGAGAGACGGAGACCTTACATACGATGACTTTCTGCAACGACTAAACATCCAGGACGTATTGATTGACGCAGGGTATCACCTGAACCGTCGTGACGGTCTGCGCTATCCCTCGTATGTTCGTTTGGACAGCGACGGCAGACGTATCCGTGGTGACAAATTTATTGTGACACAACAAGGAAAATGCTGTTTCCACGCACAACAACAGAAAGTTTATAACATCATTTCCTTCATCAAGGAGCATCCGCACTTTTTCACGGAGTACCATGCGGGTATGTCTCCAGACAGACTGGTGAATCTTGTCTGTAACAGATTACTGAACATTCCTGTCACTGAACGGAAAACCCGAATAGTGAACCCTAAACGAGATGTAAAGCCATTTGACATAGCGGATTACGACATTCATAAGTTCAATCCGCAGAATCGGGAAACGCAGAAAAAATTTTATCCTTATTTTAAAAGCCGAGGTATCGACCTTTATACACAATATGCCTTCCATCGGCATTTTTATCTGGCTACGAAACATCGGGAGGACGGTGCGACCTACACGAACCTGTCCTTTCCACTAACCCTGCCCAAAGGCGACGGAGCGATTGTGGGACTTGAAGAACGAGGACGTGCCCGTATGGACGGGAGCGGCAGCTACAAAGGCAAAGCCGCAGGGAGCAATTCAAGCGAGGGACTGTGGATTGCCAGCCCTGCCCGCACTTCTCTCACCTCCGCCAAACATATCTATTGGTTCGAAAGTGCTTATGATGCGATGGCATATTACCAACTTCATCAGGCACAGAACAAGGATCTGCGAAAGGCGGTATTCATCTCTACCGGAGGGGCACCGAGCCAGCAGCAATTCAAAGGAGCGATAAAAGCAACTCCCCATGCCTCACATCATCTTTGCTTCGATCATGACCGTGCCGGACAAGTCTATGCTATCCACTTTGCTCTCACTCATGCAGGCTGGAACTTCTCCACCTGTCTGTCACAAACCGGCAGACTGATTGTACAGAACAACAGCGAAGACTATTCACAGTATGAAATAGAACTTGAACCATTCAATTTTGAAAAGATTACAGCCATTCTGGGTATAAATGATGCAAAACAAAATTTGAAGAATGGGGAGCGTGACGACATGGGAATTGGTGACGGCTATCTACAGGAAATGAGAATGGTTTGTATGGATGAGTACGACATGGCTCGTGACGAAGGTTCTGCCAGTGAGGAAGAATTAGAGAAAATGAGAAGCAATCTGGAAGCCATCGAAAAAGCGATTGATGCTTCCATTTCCGGTCCGGAAGCTACAGGATGCATCTTGTATGAATCTGCCGCAGAGGGTTATAAGGATTGGAACGACCAGCTACTCGGCAAACGGATAAAACCAGAGAAGGACAACCTTGACGATTGGGAGATCAGCGGTAAAGCCACGCTGAATCATGCCTTGTCCGATTTGCCCGAAGTCAATCCGGAACATATCCGAAACGGATTATACGACGAAGCAGACCATGAGGCTGTGCGAAAGCGTCTTGAACGTGCGGACAGAGTAATATTCTCCTTTGAAACCAATGACCAGGGAATGTCAGATAAGGGTTTTCAGGAAATGTACAAGATACGGGAAGAACTTGCCCGGTTGGAAGTGGATATAACCAATTCTCTTTCCGGAATGAGAGAAGACTTTCATTCCCGTTTTCACCGATAATCCATAAAACCTATGCAGAGAACTTGTCACAAAACCATTGTCATCCATCCACATACCGGGCAATTTGTCATCAACGAGCTGCCCACTCTCGTGCTGTGCGGCACTGTATGGGTGTACGGAGGCATGGAAGGGCTGCCATTGACAGCTATTGCCACAGTAATTGCCTTGATACTCTCGTTACTGTTACTCTACCGTTATCTCTACCTGCGGCGAATCCGTTATTGCATCGGCACGGAACAACTTGTCAGTGAATACGGTATTATCCGTCGCAAAGTGGATTATATGGAGCTATATCGTATCGTGGATTTTCAAGAGCACCAAAGCCTGCTGCAACAATTTTGTGGGCTGAAAACCGTACGTATCCTTTCAATGGACAGAAACACGCCCCGTCTTGACCTGATCGGTATCTTCCATAGGGACAACCTCGTGTCAATTATCCGTGAACGGGTAGAAACTAACAAACGAAAAAAGGGAATATATGAAATCACGAATCATTAGTCTGGGGCTGGTTGCCTCGCTGGTATGCCTGCTTCCACAGGTGGCAGAAGCCCAAATTGCGGCTTCCAATCCGTTGGAATGGACTGCATTGGCCGAAGGTAACGAACTGATAAACGGGCAGATTGAAAAACAAATAAAGGGACAGACACAAACAGCCTTGCTCCAAAACAGCATCGCTACCGAGTTCAACCAAATCCACAAGTGGGAGAAGCAGTACAACAGTTACCTCAAGACAGCAAGCGGTTACGCTTCATCACTGAAAGCCTGTACGCATCTCTACAATGACGGTGTGCGGATTTTCCTCACGCTGGGGAAATTAGGCAAGGCCATCCAAAACAATCCGCAGGGCATTGTGGCCAGTATGAACATGAACAACCTCTATATAGAAACAGCAACGGAACTTGTCTCTGTTTTTACATTGCTGAATGACGCTGTGGCCAAAGGTAGCAACGAAAACATGCTTACGGGGGCAGAACGCAGCAAGACGCTATGGGCGTTGAACGACCAACTATCGGATTTTAGCCGGAAGTTACATCTGCTCTATTTGAGCATACGGTACTATACTTTCAATGATGTGTGGAACAACGTAACGGCAGGAATGCTTGACCGTGACAACGGTGAGGCAGCTCGTATGGCTCTGTCCCATTGGCACAGGGCGGCAGCTCTCGTCCGATAAAATATATCAGTTATGAAATGGACAATTTGGATAAGTATATTACTGCTGTGTCTTACCGGTATCGGTGAGGTACAAGCGCAGAATGACCCTGTACTGGCCGGAATGATTGCAGTATATACCGAAAAGGCAGAGAAGGAGCTGAAGAATCAGGAAAAGGTCATGCTGATGCAGACCACCGGACATATTTGGACAAAAGAAGAAGTGCAGGCGACAACAGACCTGCAACGAGAGTTTAATAACTATCTAAACTCTTTCCGGTCAATAGTCTGCTATGCGGCGCAAACTTATGGGTTCTATTATGAGGTATCGAGGCTGACAGACAATATGGGCGACTTCACCAAACAATTGAAGCGAAGTCCAGCCAATACGCTTGCCGTAGCCCTATCCACACAGCGCAACAAGATTTATAGGGAACTGATGATGAACAGCGTGGAAATAGTGAACGATATACGCACAGCGTGCCTTTCGGAGAACAAGATGACGGAAAAAGAGCGTATGGAAATTGTCTTTGGCATCCGTCCAAAGCTCAAAACTATGAACACAAAGCTGCAACGACTGACCAAAGCGGTAAAGTACACGACAATGGGCGACATTTGGCGGGAAATCGACGAGGGTGCACGTCCCGAAGCTGATAAACGTAGTATCGTGGACGCAGCCAAGCGACGTTGGCGACAGATTGGAAAGAATGTAAGACCTTAAAAATGTAATGATATGGGAATTTGGGATTCAATATTAAAATATGGCGGCAAAGCAGCAAAAGCTACCGGAAGAAGTATGGGACATGCTGCACTGCATCCTTCACAAACCTTACGGGGCACAGGACAAGCCGTCAAGACCGCAGCCATCGGCGGTGCAGTCGGTTATGTGGGTTGGGAGAAACTAACCACAGATAAGAGCGTGGTACATATCGTAAGCGATGCGGTCATAGGGAAATCGGCTACGGATACCCTTGCAGATGCAGCGGACGGTGTGCGAGAACTGACAAGCAAAGCCGGAGAAGCAGTCGGTTCCGTCAGCGGTACGGTAGCCGGCATAGACTCAAAACTGGGTGGAGTATCGAATTTTCTACGGCAAGTCTCCAATGGCGGAGTTTCCGATATGTTCGGTAACTTTTTCCGTAATCTCGGACAGGGTAACGTGTCGGGATTGAGTATAGCGGGACTGGTCGCAGCAGCATTTCTTATATTCGGACGCTTCGGCTGGCTGGGCAAGATTGCCGGTGCATTTCTCGGCATGATGCTTATCGGTAACAATGCCGGTATTTTCCGCACACCTGATACGAGAAGCATACAACGAATACAGACACCCGCTCTTCCCGTTGAAGAACAGACGAATAGCGGGGGGATGAAAAGATAAGAATAAGAATCAAATATAATCACATAATGAAATATACAGAAGAAATGATCCTGCAATCCGAAAGTGGATACTGTATGCCTTTTGAAGAACGGAAGGGCAAGGATGTGAAACTATCGCTCGGCTATGGCGAACAAACCGATCCGACAACGGGCAAAACATATTTTCATCATGGCATCGACTTCGATGTACGGTGTTACACACTGGCGGCTGTCGCCAGCGGTATCGTGTCAGGTATAGGCAATGACCCTATACTCGGCATCTGCCAAACTATACGCTATGGGGAGTATGAAGTGACCTATGGGCATTTGTCAAATGTCTTCGCCCAGTTCGGACAGCGTGTCAAGGCCGGACAGACTGTAGCTTTAAGCGGTGACAAGCTGCATATCGGGATACGCTTCAAGGGTGAGGAACTGAATCCGCTGGAATTTCTAACCATGCTGTATGGGAATATCCAAGCATTGTGTCATGCTGATGGAGGCGAAGCGGCAACATCTCCCAACATGGAGATGGCACTGACCACCGATTACGAGCAGGACAGACAGGAAATAGAGGAATTGATGCTACGTTTCCTGCCCTACTACATGGAAGACTTACAGCGTGGTGCATACCGACTTCCTCCACATACGGAGCAGTCACTCCGCCATGTCTTTACAATGGGAGCAGTCAAAGAATATTTCTATGAAAATATGCCAAGTATATCCAACCCACTCGGACTGGGACATAAAGCAATGCCGCTTGCTTGTAAGGTGCAGAACCTACTCATTGCGGACTTCCTGCATTACCTTGCCCTACGGCATGGCGTGTACTTATCGACGATGGGCGATGATGTAAAAAAAAACTCTACGACGAAGCCCTGACCCATAGTGGTATCATTGACCCACTGGCAGAATTAGACATAGACATCCAGAGCTTTGACATACCGAGAGCAGTCACGGTATATCCTGACCGGGCCGGTGTGCGCTGGTGGACGAAAGCATGGTTCAATAACCGGGAAGAGGGCGAAGCATCGGTGGAGATTGAGCGAGAACAAGCGATACGCTTCATTCACGACAACATCGAGAAGGATGTATGGCTGGAAGAGTTTTATCCCAAACAGATGGAAATTTACCACAACGCCATCGAGCAGACAAAAGAGCAATTATTAATGAATAGAATAGGATAAACATATAATACACTATGGACGGAATCAAGCATAGCGGACGGTTTGCAGAAATGGAACGCCTCGTGAACGACTATTTCAACTGCCATATCGCACCCATCATGTCAAAAACGCGGACTGACCTCATACGGAATCAGGGAGAGGAAATGAAAGAATATTCCACCTCTTTAGGTGGTATTCTCAGTATGATGGCATCTTCGGCACAACCAATGAGCGACCCCTATCAAGCACTCAAGGTCACAGGCGAATGGAACTCCAAAACAACAGAGGACTATATCGAGATGTGCAAGACGGAGATTACCGGTTCCGAGGAAATGCAGCAAGACCTTGCGTATATGGCCGGGCAGTGGCGGGATACCGTCGTGCAGGAAATCGGAAGGGCACGTTACAATGAGTTGTCAGAACAGCTCGGTTGTGACCTCGCCTATGCCTATATGGACCACCGAATAGAGGAACTGATGATTGACCGGTTGGTGAAAGAACGTATGCCCAAGTCTTCCGCTGACTACATCATCCGAAAGGCTGCCGAATCGAGTCTGCTGGGATTATCGCAGACGTTAAGCCGTTCACCGCTGACCGATGAAATAGAGGCACGAGGCGAAGCAGCTTACCGCCCGAACAGATGGGAAAAAGGTACGGGATGGATGTTGGGCACAGCCGCAGATACCCTGATGATGGGTGGTACTGGTTCATGGACGACACTGGCAAAGTTTACCGGTGCAGATGTGGCTATTGCAGCCATCACCAATCATTTTGAAGGCAAGAAGCCTGATACCCTTTCAGTAGAACAGTGCATCAGTAAAGGAGTGTTCGGCAGAGACAGAAACGTATTCGACGATTTTCGCAAAGAGGCAGCCCAAATACAAATCAAAGAGAACACGGCGATTGGTACAGACAACAAGCAACTGAAAAAGAAAATCCCTGTCATGGACTTTGGCTTCATGGAATGGACACAAAACCAGAATAGCGGTTTATTGTGGCCGAATGTACAGAGCAAGGAAGAACAGAAATATGAGGAACGGTACAAGGATGTGCCGATTGTTGTTGCTCCCGGACAGGAAGAAGCCTACTTGCAGTCTTTGGAACAATGTGACAAAGCGAAAATGGTCAGGACAGAACAGGATGAAATTATGAAAGAAGAGAAGCATGAAACTGTTGTTCCTGCCAATGATGCGGAACAACATGTACAAACGATACAAAGTGCGCAAGTAGCACAGGGAAACGGTTGGGGCGGACTGCTTGGTATGCTGGGACTGGATGGCATAGGTAATATCACAGGCAATCTCGGTTATGTAATGGCCATGCTCCCTGATGTTCTACTGGGAATATTCACAGGCAAGACAGAATCATTGCATTTGGAAGACAATATGTTACCGATAGCGAGCATTGTGGCGGGTATGTTTGTGCGTAACCCGTTGCTGAAAATGCTCCTGATAGGCCTGGGAGGTATGAACTTGTTGAATAAGGCAGGACACGAAGCCTTGAAAGAACGAACAGAGGGAAAACTGAACGTAACAAATGAGAACAATGTGCAGTACCGACGCTATACAAATGAAACTCTGAACCCACGTATAGTAAACCCTGTATTGCAAGATAGTACGTTGATTGCCACGATAGACCGAGTACCGTGTACCATCCAGTTGTCACCGATTGTAGCAGAAGCCTACCGTACCGGGGCATTGCCTTTGAACACGCTGGCAAATGCTGTCCTTGCCAAGAACGACCAGCTTCGCCAGGCTGCCGCACGGAATTATGAGGACGGAAAACTGGAAACCATCGTGCGCCCACGGGGTATTCAATAATCCTATAATCAAATAAACGATGAAAGAAAAATCGCAAATCGAAAAGAAAGCCGAGGAAAAACAAATCACCTTGCTTTCTACGGCTTTGAGTGAAGCCTCGAATGCCGGTGGACACTGGCTCAACGCATCAGGAAAGGGATACCCGCGCTTCTATCCAAAGGGTGTTTCTGTCAGCGCATTCAATGCACTATTCATGACGCTGCATTCTGATAAAAATGGATGCAAAACCAACCAGTTCACGCTATTCAGCGATGCCAAGGCACAAGGAGCCTCGGTGCGTGAGAATGAGCAAGGCGTTCCATTTTTGTTTTATAATTGGAACAAGTACGTTCACCGCAATAATCCAGAACAGGTTATCAGTCGTGATGACTACATGAAACTGTATGAAGAGGAACAAAAATTATATAAAGGTGTACATAACCGTGAAATTCGCACTTTGTTCAACATTGACCAGACGACACTACCCTACGTGGATAAGGAGCGATACGAAACGACGTTGCGGCGGTATGGAAGTGCAGTGGAAAGAGGATATACGGAAGCTGACAACCGACGGTTGCATATTCAATTCAACGACTTCCTACTGAGGATGCGAGACAACCTTGTGCCTGTTCGTTTGGATGGAAGCGGTGTACCCCACTACGAAACAGATAAGGATGCGGTCTATATGCCGCGACAAAGAGAGTTCAGACATTATCACGACTATATACAGGAAGCCTTGCGGCAAATCGTGAGTGCTACCGGACACCAACAACGATTAGCGCGTGAAGGTATGGTGATGAAGAACGGTGTGGCTCCTTCGGAGGATGCTGTCAGACAGGAACGGTTGGTAGTGGAACTGGCTTCAGGGATTAAAATGTTGGAACTGGGGTTGCCAGCACGGTTGTCTGAAGAAAGTCTGAAGACAGTGGAATACTGGTGCCGGGAGCTAAAAGAGAACCCGAACTTGATGGACGCTCTCGAAAGTGACGTAAACAATGCCATCGAAGTAATCAATAAAGCGGAACGGGGCGAGAAAATCGAATACGCCACCATGCGCAACCGGCGAGACACTTCAACCATGCAGGAGCAAATGCCCAAACATTATTTTGTGTCGAACGAGATTCGGCAGCATCCGGATAAAGAAACGAAAAAAATTGTGCTTGTTATTGACCCACAGGCAAAAACCGCAGATGTAATTCTTCCAGCAGGGGCTTCTACAGAGGCAGATAACGAGATACCGGGAATGAACAAGGGACGTATCATGCGAGCGTTGCAGAAAGATGGAATCGAGCAGGTACGCTTCTACAATACGGATGGTGCATTAGGTTATCGACCCGATGACAGTTATTTTGCCGAGAAGATAATTATGCTGGCCCGGCTGAAGAATTGGGCAATGGAGAAGCTCTCCACACTGGACGTGGCGTCAGCGGTCAAACAGGCGAATGAGATCGGATTTGACCACGTAGAGATGATTCAAGATGATAAGAAACGATGGGCACTTTATATCAAACCCGAAAATAAGAGCGGATATAGCATCTATCCTGATAAAGAAGATATAAACCGCTTCTTTTCAACACTCAAGCAAGCAATGGATAACATCGGTAAGGTTCGGATGGAACTGGCGCACAAGTATTATGCGCTGGCCGAGGTCAAACCTGACCTGAAGGTGGATTTGTTCAGCAGCGAAATGCCGGAAATAGACTTGAACCGTATCCAGCGTGTTTCGGTTTTCAAAACCAAACAAGACGGCATACAATGCGTCGCAACTATTGATGGGCAGAAACAGCCTGCCCGAAGTGTCACTCCGCAACAGTGGCAGCGGATGTGGATAGCGGAAGAGCGTGACAGCTACAAACGTCATTTGGCAGCTACCTTATTCGCAGACGTACTACAAAAAGGACAATCGCAGGAGGCACACACCGGAGAGAAACAACAGAAAGAAGCAGAGTTGTGGCCGATAGAAACGGTAGCGCAGGAACGGACGGAATCAGACAACAAGGGTATTTCACCGGAACGGCAGTTGTGGGACAAACTTAAAGCGAATCATCCCGATGCCTTGCAACTGCTTCGCACGAAAGATGGTTATCGGCTCTATAACGAAGATGCGGTACAGGGTGCAAAGATATTGGGCATAACCCTAAAAGAGTATCCGGAAGGGGACATTACGGCTTCAACGGAATTTTCAACGGAGCAGCTCGACAACTATCTGTCTAAGCTCGTCCGTGCCGGGGCACGGGTTGCTATAAGTGACATGGAGGAACAAGAAACACACAGAGGTTTTCATAGATAAGGAGTAAGGAAATGAGCAAGAACCAACAATACGCAATGAAATATGCAGAGTATGCTATGGAGCAGATGCGCCGGTACGGAATCCCCGCATCCGTGACGTTGGCACAAGGCATACTGGAAAGTTCCAACGGGCAAAGCCGTTTGGCGCAAAACGAGAACAATCATTTTGGCATCAAGGCTACGCCTGCATGGATTGCCGAAGGAGGAAGGTATGGTATATATACTGACGATAAGCCGAATGAGAAGTTTTGCAGTTATGACAGTGTGGGTGATTCATACGAACACCACTCCCGTTTTTTAAAAGAAAACAGCCGCTATGCCCAATGTTTTGCACTTTCGCCCGACGATTACAAGGGTTGGACACAAAATATCGAACAGGCCGGTTATGCCACAGGCGGAGAATATGCCGAGAGTCTGCAACGGATTATAGAGCAAAATGGCTTACAGCAGTATGACAAACTGGTGATGCAGGAAATGGAGACACAGGGTAAGCGGTTCGGTACGGAACATAATCCTCTCCGAACGTCTGAAAATTCAGAGTATGGTGCGAAGTACTCATTCCCGGTAGAGCGTGAAGAGTTTCTTTTTGTTACCTCGCCTTTCGGTATGCGGCAAGATCCGATGGACAACACGAAACAACAGATGCACAAGGGAATTGATATCCGTTGCAATGGCGATGCGGTACTGGCTACTGAGAACAACGGGAAGGTGGTGGCTGTGAATCAGAATAAGAACACGCCCGGTGGAAAATCGCTGACTGTGGAATATACCAGAACGGATGGCAGCAAGGTACAATGTACTTATATGCACCTTAAGGAGGTTACTGTAAAGGTCGGTGATGTAGTACAAGCCGGTGGGAAGCTCGGCACATCGGGCAACACAGGTACACGTACAACGGGCGAACATCTACATTTCGGCGTGACAAACTTCTATGCAGACGGAACAAAGCGTGACATCGACCCTGCGGCTTATCTGACTGAAATCGCACAGAAAGGTAATATCAAATTGGAAGTGTTGCACAACGGGAACAGCCTGCTCACCCGATATAAAGGAACAGAAGAGAATGCCGCCGGCAAAAACCTTTCGCCCGACGGATGGATGAAGAAGTTGCTTTCGTCAGAGGATAGCGGTGTGGGAATGTCAGGATGCAATGACCCTATAGTAGAGATGGCGATGACAGCCTTTAGTTCCCTTATGCTATTGGCCGTACAAATCGACAACAAGAACGAGGAGGAGCAAAAGACTGCCATATCCAAACAAATGGATAGTGGACGCATCAATCTGAAATCATTATTACCGGGCATGAAAAACTGCGAACTGGCAATCAGTGAAAATGGAAAGGCTATTCTGCGAGTGAACAATGGAGAACTGCGCATGTCACGTGAGTTGACTACTGCGGAGTTAAGCCGTCTGTCGGCAACACTGAATAACAATACTCTCACAGAAGAAGCCAAAAGGATACGTGTAACCGGTATGCTGAATACGGTTATCCTCTCGGAAGCGGCTTCACAGAATTTTGAACAAGGGATGTCCCAACAGCAGGGACAGACAGAGAACCTAAAAAGATAGAAGCGTGGCGATATGGTAAAATGCGTGATGATACAGCTATGCAGATGTCTGTTCGGACTGTCCTACCTTGCCTTGTATGTCCTGCTCTGCTACCAACTCTTCGGCTGGGTAGCAACGCTCATTATCGTGAGCGTTCAACTGTTCCTTGCCGGATGGCTGATCTGGGCAATGATACGAGCACCCGATTAAGAGCAATGATTTAGCAGTTCAACAACAAATCATGGCAACACAGTTGTCGGGTGATTATGTATCACATTAAAAGACAATAGAAATGATAAAATGTAATGTTACGGTATGTGGCGTTATCGGACGTGATGCGTCGATACGCACCAATAAGGAAGGGAAAACGTTCCTGGTTTTTCCTCTTCGAGTAATGATCCCTGACACTGACGGGAAGACTATGCCTATTGAGGTGGATGTCAGCAAAGATACTGCCGGAAAGGAGGTTTCCAAATATCGAAATGGTTCCCGCATCGAGGTTTCGGGGACAATGTATCTCAAACACCGTGGTGACAAACTTTATTTCAATCTTTTTATTAACGAAATTCGTACAGCTACGGCAGATGCGAAAGATACGGTCAAGGGCGAATTAGTATTTCGAGGTAAGGTCGGGCAGCATATCGAGGAAAAAAGGGATAAGAAAGACCAGCCTTACACAATGTTTTCGGCATTCAGTACGGAGAAAGTAGAGGATGGCTTTGAATACCAATGGGTACGTTTTTTCTGTTTTGGCAAAGAACGCGAAGCATGGTTACAGCCGGGCGTGCGAGTGGATGCCAAAGGTGAAATATCCCTTTCGGCATATAACGGAAAGCTGAATGTTTCATGCAAGGTGGAAGAACTTGTACAGTATGTAGCAGATTCGTCTAATTCCAATCAGTAAAGGATATGGCCGGATATAAAAAACAGCACACGGACGGGCCGAACAGCGAAGATAAAGCATTAGACCTCTTCGCTGAAATGATGATTGAGAAAATCGAGAGTATCCGTAAGGATTGGAGAAAGCCATGGTTCACAGAAGAAGCGTTACAATGGCCCTGCAATCTTTCCGGACGCGAGTATAATGGCATGAATGCCATTATGTTGCTTATACATTGTGAAAAGGAA
This sequence comes from Parabacteroides sp. B2-S-102, assembly GCF_023656665.1. NCBI lineage: Bacteria > Pseudomonadati > Bacteroidota > Bacteroidia > Bacteroidales > Tannerellaceae > Parabacteroides > Parabacteroides sp. B2-S-102. The sequence continues at coordinate 35,342 of NZ_JAMOKM010000019.1, forward strand.
GGTTACAAGATTCCGCGCTTCTGCACTTTTGAGTGTGTACAACGGCTCAACAAATCCGATAAGGACAATCAGGAGAAACCTCGTGTTTCTGTACTTCGTGGAGAGAAATCATTCCCAATCATGCTGACTACATTCACCTGCATACACAAGGATTCTGGTGAGAAGATTAAGTATGATGACTACAAAAAACTATCTGATAACGAGAAGAAGGAATACAATGTTTATCCTAAGATGCAGGTATTCCGAGTCTTTAACGTGGCACAGACCAACTTGCAGGAGGCAAGACCGGAGCTGTGGCAAAAACTCGAAAAGGAGTATTCGCTACCGAAGATTGAGAACGGAGAGTATTTCAGCTTCGCTCCCGTCGATGCGCTGATAAAGGACAATCTGTGGATTTGTCCGATCAAACCACAGCATCAGGATAACGCTTACTACTCTATATCGAGAAATGAAATCGTTGTGCCGGAAAAGGAACAGTTCAAATCTGGAGAGGCGTTCTATGGAACACTATTCCATGAGATGACACACTCGACCGGTGCGGAAGGAGTTCTCGACCGTATCAAGCCGACAACTTTCGGCTCGGCAGAGTATGCGCGCGAAGAATTGGTAGCCGAGTTAGGCAGCGCATTGGTTGCCCAACGTTACGGCATGACGAAACATATAAAAGAGGACAGTTGTGCCTACCTCAAAGGATGGCTCGACGAATTGAAGGAATCGCCACAATTCATCAAGACAACTCTGTTGGATGTGAAAAGAGCGGCTTCTCTGATTACCCAAAAGGTGGATAAGATTGCACTGGAATTGGAGCAGAACATTGATGAAGAGCAAACAGTAGCACCGAAAGAAAAAGTGTATTATTCTTCCGTGGCCTATCTTCAGCTTACCGATGACACGATGCGGTTGGAAGCATTCAAGGATAAGGGGGACTACGAAGGACTGCTGACTCTCGCCAAGGAGTATTATGACGGTAACGGCATTAACGAAGAATATACTTATTCTTCTCCCATACAGAACCGAGGAGACAATCTTTTGATTGAGGACAAGGATTTTGCTGTGGTGTACAATGGGAGTGTCGGGGGAACTTATGAAGTGATGCTGAAATTCACGGAAAAGGAAGTACGCGACCATATCAGGCGTTATGGTATCGAACATGCTGGAGATACATTAAAAGGGGTAGCCAAGGAGATGGCTGCGGAACAATTCGCTATCATGACACAACAAAAGATTCCTGCATTTGAAATGCCGAATGGTGATGTGCTGTATGTCAGCTATAATAAAGAATCCGACATGATAGATATCGGGCCGGTTACTAATGCGGGACTTGTCGCACAACATCGTTTCCCATACGACCATAATGCTTCGTTGGATGCCAACCTGCAAACCGTGAACGAAAAGCTGAATAATATGGAGGAATACCGGGAAGAGCTACAAGAAGCAGAGTACAGCGGCGGAATGCGCCGATAAAACGGAAAAAGATGCGGAGCTGTTTGCTCCGTACCTTTTCTTGAATTTATTTTATTACTCTAACAAATTATCTATCATAGACTGTAAATTTGTTATATCGCAATACTGATTATGTCCCCCTCTGTAATCTTTCGCGTGTTGGGCTGTCCGGATTAAGAAAGAATCGAGTTCTATTTTTACACCGCTACCCATTCGGGACAAACCGGAAGAGTGACTGATGTAAACGAATTTACCGTTACGTTCTATGAAACAAGAGGTATTATAATGCCCCTTTAAGTTGAATGTTACTTTTGCGCCAACGGCTGTTGCGTACTTGGAAATCTCACGTACTAAGGCCGTTTGGAAACTGCGGTATTTTTTTGAAACATAGACTCCTGCATCTGCAAGGATTGCGTTCTGCCATTTGGTATAAAAATTCTGTGCCATATTTTTAATATTAATTCTGTAAATAATTCTCCCAATTCTCTTTGTCAATAGTTAATTTGTTCATTTCCCAATCGTATTCCACTTCCGGCATATCAGAATAAGGGAAATACACAGTGTAGCCTATCTGTCCATAAGAACAATGTAGCGGTATAACGCAAATCTCCTGACCACAATAAGGCTGTGGCGTACAATATTTCTTCCAATCAAAACGACCTGCTGCTATATTGCAGCAAAGTAATTTTAGAGTTACTATACCTTTCCAACTCTGAAAATCTTTTTTATAACCTTTTTTCATACTACTAATGTGCTATATTATAATAAACTTCGGGTTCACTTGACACGTTGTAAATCCAGCTTCCGCAACGTACCAATAGAGCATTCTTGCCATAATAGAGTTTCTTCATTCCGGTTATACTTCCTGTTATGTGAAAGTTAGGGAAACGACTGATGTCTATTTTCTGTGCATCGCATCTGTAGAGTGTTTTAGTTCTCATTGCATTTATTTTTTTAAGTTGTTTTTTATTTCCCTCTTCTTGAAGCCTTCCGACTTTACCCAAGAGGTTGTTTCATGTGCATTTTCAACGGTGGATGCAAGAACTATGAGCAAGTAACCGGAATGAAATTTTATGAATACCGGAATCTGTGATTGCGGAAGGTTACGTCAAATTTCATTTCAGGTAGCAACAGCGGTACTTGAACATCGTTTGCCACCGTACCTTTGCGCACGAAACAAACAATGGTGCATGTCGGGACTGTGAGAATGTAATACAATTAGAACAGGTAATATAGAATCGGTAAAAGAGGCTGTGAATTGGTAACAGAGGTTCGGCAGAACATGGTCTATAAAAGTAACCGGACTGTTATATAGGAAGATGATAACCACCCGCTTGAGTTGCGGGTGGCTTTAAAAAAATTATATGGAGTATCAGAAGTGATAGTCGATGACTCCTCCGATATAGAGTATCGTTCCCGGTTCAAGCGTACAGACAAACTCCATAAATGCAAAAGATTTTTCGGCAAATGACTGGTATCCCTCTCCGTCCAAATAGAAATGATACGCAATATCCAATGGATTTTCCAATGCCTTTTCAAGTTGATAAACAGGGCCTACAAACTCCAACATATTTTCCGTCGTAATAGCTTCAGCTTTCTTACGGATGTTAGTCACAAAGTTCTCTTTCCATTGTTCCACACCACCAATGTAGCGTATGGTGTCATCACCTACAAGTTCGAACATATCTTTTGGTAGAGCAGTATTGACCAAATAACGAATATCCTCCTTACGTTCTTCGTCATCTATCTCCGCACAATAGTCATAGAAACTGCCATCTCCTTGATGGAGAGTGTCTTCATTCAGATAGTTTTCTTTTTCTATCCACATTTTAGAAATCTGAAAAATTCGGCTGTGCATAATTTTGAAATTTAAATGATTAAACTTTATTCCCTTTACTTGAAGCTCTTTCGGCTTCTTGTCAGGAATGATTTTTATGCGAAATTGACAGCAAGGAAAGGATGGATAAGGCAAGTAAACAGTGAATGGAATGAAGTGGAATACCCAAATCTTCGATATGCGGAAGGCTGCCACAAGTATCCGGGAACTGTTAGCGCAGCGTTACTTGACGACCATTCTAAAGCTGTATCTTTGCATACAAAATCTCTCAGATAAGAACTGCCGATGTGCGATATAAAGAATATCTATAAAAGACTGGAGAAGCACTCTGAGACTGTATAAAAGGACTGAAGGCGACAAAGTCTCCAATCTGCATGAAATCAGAGAAGCTTATCGGATAATGATAGTTCGCTGCACGCTGTCAGCATACCGTCATTTCGTTTTCTGCATCGGATTAGTCTTAGCCTGCGGCATATTCATAGATGTTACAGAAAGAATTGTCGTTTTCATCTTTCCGTTGTTCGGCAATAGCAAGAATTTCTGTTATTGATTCGACAGACTGACCGCTTATCACCTCAAACCACTTGAATACTTCTGTCTGGTTGACAAAATATTCCTTGTACCATTTGTCGTCTGGAGTACATAGGTCTGCAATGTACTTTTCGGGAAAGTATTTACTCTCTTGGTCATTTGTCCAGTATTCCGCCAGACCCGACTCTTCCGATTGATAGAAATAACATAGTGTTGGGAATTTCTCACATACCAGTTCAAGTGTTTCATCACACGGAAACCAAGCCGTTTCCGTTGTGAATTTCAAGAATGTCAGGCCAATAAATGTGTTATACTGTTTAGAAACGGAGTACGACGAGTAAAAAAGGAATAGGACCGGTTGTGGGAGTTCGGTGGAGCATGGCTATAAGAGTAATCGGGCTGAATATACAATACAAGGAAATGCTATCCACCCGCTTTGGCTACAGGTGGATATGTTATTGTCATTCCGCACCTCTCATGATGGTGAGTTGGTCGGGACGGTTAGGAAACCAATAAGAATCACTGTCAATATATACACATCTGCCACTATTACAGAGATTCCCAAAAGCTAAGACCTCACAAGGTCCAAATATCACTCCATAATCGTTTGTAAACGCCACCATATCTCCCACACTCAAGTCGTTTTCCGTATCCATCACCTTGGAAAGGTGGTCGTAAAACTCAATACCTTCAGCTTCACGTTCTGTTTTCCAACGCAAAAAGTCTTCTTTATGACTTCTACCGGTATGTATCGGTGATAATTCAGAAGGAAAAACCTCCGCTTCCGAAGTATCAGATGCAATCAAAATAACGCTATCCTCTTCAATGTTTTCCGGAATAGAAGCCACTTGGTAAACCCCATTAGACAGACCACTATCTGGGTCATGCCAATAAAGAAGATTACCCAACTTGATAAAATCGTATTTTCCCATATTCTTTGATTTATTATTTCCCTTTGCTTGAAGCTCTTTCGGCTTCTTGCCGGGGATTGATTTTTATGCAGGATTAACAGTGGAATAAGGGCGATAAGACAAGTAAACAGTAAATGGAATGGAACGGAATACCCAACCTTCGAATGTAAGAGCAGAAGCAGGCTTGTCCTTTTATACCTTGCAATGAGAAGGGGACTGAAAGTCAATCTTTGATTTGAGGAAGGCTGCCGTAAAATATCCAGGAACCGTTAGCATAGCGGTGCTTGACAATCGTCCGGACACTGTACCTTTGCATATAAAATCTCTTCGGCCAGATTTGCCGATGGTGCGATAAGGGAATACTCAGAATGGAAAAACATAAAAAGGGGTATCATATTATAGGCGAAATATATAACAGAGCTAATATAAGTCCTAAAAAAATATTTTTGCTATCTTTGCCAGCGTATTATATAATATTAAGAACATAACAATGGAAAAAACATTTACACAAATCTGTGAATTGTTCGATCAATTCTCAAAAGATGCCAACCTCCAGATGGAGAAAGGCAACAAAGCTGCCGGAACTCGTGCCCGCAAAGTATCACTTGAACTTGAAAAACTTCTCAAACAGTTCAGAAAAGAGTCACTTGAAGCATCGAAATAATTTTCATTCTGGTTCTGACAGTAGGAAAATGGCGAACTTCACGTGTACCATATCGAAAAAGCCTCTTCGCTTCACAGCGGAGAGGCTTCATTGATTATGACAAAGTTAAACATCAATTATGCGAAATTTCTATTTCGCTTTTGGAAAAAACAACTCCACTTTCGTATGTCTGTTGGCTTCCACGGGCGTATAGTCGGCAATTCCACCTTTGCTAACTCTGATAATCCGCTTGGCTGGTATTCCACGTTGTTCCAGTTCTGCGGTAATAAAACCGGCTCTCGATATACTCAAAGAATCATTGATACTTGATGTTCCTGTAGAACTGTCAGCAGCACCAGTTACCCTCACGGATAAACTGTATTTCTTAGCTACACGAGCCAGTTCGTCAAGATTAAGCCTCTGTGAGGTATCCGTCAGATGTGTCGTATTGAGAGCAAAAAAGAAATAGATGGGTGTACCGATGCACTCTCCATCAGCGTATGAAAGAACCGTGGAATCCATAGCGAGGGTGTCCTGATGGGCGGACTGCACATTTCGGGAAGCCGTGTAATTATATGATGGCTTTCCATTCTCTGTCTGAAGAATAGTCGTGTCAAGAGGTGACGACCCGTCCCAATAGCTATGCTTCAATCTTGCACGAAGCGAGTTCAAACCGCTATAATTATTTATAGGATATCTGCATCCGGTTATATCGTCGTTGTCAAAGATATGGCTATATGTATCGAGTAGTCCTTCGATTTCCAGAATTTTCTTTAATTCCACGAGTGTTCGCTTATCTTGATTGTGACGTCCCACATAACGCCTGTTCTCCTCCGAAAGGAAGTTGCCATAATCGACAAGCAGTTCGTTCCGATGGATGTATGGTGCCGTATCCACCGCGCGCTTCCAGCCGACCTTACCGAGATGAAAGGTGAATCCGGCAGTCAGCGAAAGCATGTGATCGCCCAGACGGTTTGGATAGCCATATCCGTCGAAATCCTGGAATGTAGTTGTGTTAGAGAGTTCCAGCATAGCACTAACCCGTTTGGAAATACGGTATTGTGTTAGTATGCCGTAAGAAAGCGCAAAGGGATTGTTCCCGTTGGTGGCGTTATGTAGCAGACCGACACCCATAAAGGGTGCAAGCCTCCAACGTACCTGTTCCTGTCGGGCATATCTGCGTCCAAGGAGATTCCACAGGAGATCTGCATGGATATAATGGTAGTCCTGCGTAGATAATTGTGCATCCTTAAACTGCAAGCCACTATAATTTACCCTTGCGCCGACCAAAGGAGTAAACCATTTGCCGACGGCGAGGCTGTACGAAGGTTTCACTCGTCCAAAAAGGTCTTCACAACCGAGAGGTGTACCAAGAAAAACTGTCGCACCTCCGGATATGCTAACAAACCAGTTGCCGGTTCGAGATGCCGGAAGTAGCACCCCGTTGAGATAGACGGGCTGCATCGGTTGAAGCAATTCCGCTACTTCATAATGAATAGTGTGTCGTACAGTGTCCTTCTGTACGGGTTGTACACTTGCTTGTGCCTGCAACGTGCAGAGCAAAGCGAAGATGAAAATAATTTGTTTCGTCATATTCCAATGATTTCATTAGTTATACTTTTAATCTGGTGTAAGGCGTATGCCATTTACCGTTTAGATTTCTTGCCGATAGTCGAGCGCATCATGCGGCTCGCCATCCTCATACAGCGAAGTGCCCATGCTCGATTGTCCTCGTCCTCGTCGCGTCCCCATTTGAGGTCACTCCCTCCGCCTCCACCACCATGTGATTCGGCAAATGTAGTGGCATCATCTACCATTCCGAGAAATAGCATTGTCGCACAGTGCATGATTTCCGTACCCCGCTCGGCGATAGACTGTACCAGTGAACCGTCAAAGAGCTGCCGTTCTGAAACATTCATTTGTGCCGATGCGTTACGATACTCGCTGATTACACTCTCCAGTAGGACGTCTTTAAACAAGCTATCCACTTTGGAGTGTACATCACGGGAATATTGATAGGCCTCCTCTTTGAGTTCTTCGGTACGTTCTTCAATGGCTCCCATATCCTTTTTCAGTTCGATGAGTTGCCGGTCAGCCGTCTGCAACTTTTCCTGCTTGTCTGCCAGTTGCCTGATGATTCCTTGCAGCTCTTTTTCCAACATTTGTATTTGGATTGCCAATTCTGCCGCATTGCCTTTGTTTTCTTTTAAATTGTACTCGGCTGCCGATAACAAGGTTTCTTTTTCAGTTTTCTGCTTTTCAAGATTGCTAACCATTGTCGTAAGCCCTTTGACTCTGCGTTCTGCCAACCGGATGTCTGATTGAAGTTCACCCAATACCTGTTGATGGAGTTTGATATTATCCTCGATTGTTGTACACTCTTCAGACAACATTCGGCGGTATTCCTCAGTCGTTCTGTGCCGTGCACCCGTTTCGGATATGCTTGTTCCTCTTGACATTCCCCACTTTGTATTGACTTCTGCGAAAAAGTCCGTATGAAGTTGTTTCATTCTTGCACTATATTCAAACTTATCCTTACCGGCGAAGATTTCCTTGTACGCAAAGCGACTATCCTTGATTGGCAGAAGCGTACAGTGGATATGCGGGTTCAATTCATCCAGATGTACAATGAATGCAGCGATGTTCTGCTCACCATATCTGCCACAAACGAATGAATAAACATCCTTGGCCCAGCGTTCAATGTCACGCTTCCGTTCGATGCGGGTATTGTCCGCACCTTTTTCAAAGTCCACCTGTTGCGTACCGAAAGCAAGTTCCTGCATTCGCTGCCGTGAACCGCCGAAGATGATATTTACCACCGTGCGGTATTTTGGTTCGAGCAGCCCCTCATTAGGATCTTTGATTCCACGGTGACTTAATATGTCCGCCATCCGTTTGGGAATGCTACGGCTTGTGTCGATGGGATGTATTTTACCTCCGGGCGCAATCTCGAAGTTCAGCCGTTTACGCGTAGGATCATAATTTCCCTTACTCATAGCGTACTTCTCTGCCTTTTCACTACGGTCACGCAGATGTTCATTACTTTGGGCGGTGGTAATCCCTTTCGACACCTGCACGTCGAGTACCTGTTTTTGATTTGCCATACGTTTTTCATATTGTTTCGGACAATCTACCGTGTCCCAGCTTGCTGCTTGTTCGGACACCCTTCCCACCAACGTCAGGCAGGTGGGGTATTAGGCTCCCCCTTCCCTTTGTTCGTGGCAGGCGGGCAAGCCCGGATGCCTTCTATAACTGGCAGGGGGGCTTCACTGGATACAAAAGTGGATTGTTGCGGTTATACATTCTGTTTTCAACCTCCAATCTGATACGTTGCCTCCTGTGCCTTTGCCGCAAATGCCAGAAAAGGCTTAAAAAGCGTTTTAAGGAACTCCCTGTCATCTTCATCATAATCGGAATTTTCATCCCTATCTACATCAAGAATAAGCCCGGCAATACCTTTCGAAGTTGCAATAAGTCCTGTCCAGTCCCCATACAATTCCAATCGGAAGTAGTCCATAAACTCTGTACTGTCATCGAATCTCGACTTACGCAGTGCCCGTTGTATAGCGGCAAATGTAATGCACTCCAAAGCTACCATACGAATCTTGACAGCTCGTTCATCATCATCCGCTGCCGGATTGATGCGAATGATACTGTCCGGAGATGGGCAGCTATCGCATATGCCAGCTTCATCCATTGCCCGACGAACAAGTTGCTCACACTTGATTCCGATCTCGTCAAGGGACACTTTGCCGATTATCCAATCGGACAATGCCTCACGTAGCTGTTCTGCAAGGTTCAACTTCTTCTGTCCATTGCAAGACTCCGTGGATTGGCTGGTTTGCACAGTCATGGTAATGATGACGCTTTTGGAAAGCCGGATGCGATTCAACAAGCCGAACTCTTCCATTACATCCAAAAAAGAACGGACAGTAGCCCTATGCCAATGCCATTCCGATGAAAGGTCAGAAACAGTCACGTGGCACTGGTTGGGTTGAAGTTCGTAGCCTTTGTTCCTTAAAAAAGGGGAAACAAAACCTGCCAAAGATTTATCCAATAAATCACAGAAGGCTTCTGTCTTTGTTTTTCGTTCACCGACTTTCTCCTTGAGGTAGTCAAATACTTCTCTGTCTGCCAATATAGGGACAGCTATTTTCTGCTTGGTTTTCATTTTCATTTCATTTTTTAATTATTACTACTGTGCGGATATATCAGTGTTGCCGCTATCCGCATCTTGCGGCAATATCGCGTGATGATGGTCATAATAACTTTCGGCTAATAGTCTGGGGAATTTCATCCATTCAGAGATTATGCCTATGTCCTGAAATTCGGTCATAACCCGAACAGAGGGATAGAACAGGGCAGCCAAAAGAAGATAGGCGGCAGTTACCGCCGTTGTGTACAAGTGTGGAACAAAACTGATGGCCAAAGCCACCAATGAGAGTATGACAAACATACATGGTCGGTCACATAAACCTCTTAACAATCTGTCCGCTCTCCTAAATGAATATATAGTGGCACAGATAGCAGTTGAAAGAAAAACACCGAACTCGCCAACATGTCCGCTGATGTAAACATAGTGGAAGAGCAATAGCAGAATCAATACGACCTGTACATATAGTTTACGAGCCTTTACACTGTGTATCATAGCATCGTAGAACCTTACCATAAAAGAACGGTGGCTTTTGTACAATGCTAATGGCAATACGAAAAGCGTTATACAGAAGATAAGTTGTAGTATATTCCAAATCATAAATAATAGGGTTTCTCGCGTATTTGAATGGGGGATATCATCAACTCTAATTGGACAATATTGTGGGTGGCCAATAGGATGATAACTTCGGCGTCCCTCGGTGAAAGGTATATCGCTGCTTTCTTAATACGTTGCTTGAACGTATGCTCCTGCTTACGGTAGGCTGCCAATGCCTTATCCAGTTTATGTTCCGGAATTGTCCATGTCATGCCTTTGGCGTATGAGCCTTTGTCTTTGCAAGCCCGCAGTACCAACGTGCGGGAAACAATGTAATTGATATATCCGTTTCTTGACAAAGCATACTCCTTATAGAAATTGTCATCAACAACCTCTATCCATGTCCGGTATTCCCTAATCCAATAAACCATTTGTCGGTATAGTGTGTCCCGCATAACATGACCATTAAAGGAAATCCATCAAGAGATCGTCTTTGTTCTTCTTATACTTGAATGTGCCACTTTTGGAATGAAGATCCAAATCAAGGCACAGCTCGCCGTACATCTGCTCAAGAGAATCATAGATGGTGACAAGAATGCTATTTACCTTACCGTCTGCATCTGTCTTGCAATTCATCTTGAACATCTGTCCAAATGCCGGGTTGGAGTATGCACAGGTGCTATGCCCGAATTTGTCAGCGTGCGTGGGGATGTGGTGGTAGAGAGTTATAAGCTCCATATCGTCCTCAAACAGATCCATCACTTCCTCCAAATCGTAAGGGTCGCGTAGCGGGAAGGTCAGTAGGGCGTAGTCACCGTAGAATTGTGCTTCCTCCATTGTCGTCACATCGAGTAGTTGCGGTAGTTGCAGAGGGACAAATGTCATAAAGTCATTGAAAAAATGTCGTAACATATTCATTTTTTATATTGTTAGAGCGTCTGTATGAAAATATCCATAAGCATTCCTGGCAGTTCAGTCAGTTGACCACTTTCCGATTGCAGGATTCGGCTCAAGGTTTTGAACGCCACAGGTGTCTGTGCCGCCATCCTGTCAAGTTGTTTCCGTTCTTTATCGGAAAGCAATGTCATAGAGAATCCGTCCAGTGAAGTATAAGGGTGGATAAGCATCCATATATAAGCATGTGCTTGCGAAGAAGTCTTGATTTTTTTGTTCCGAACATCTTCTATACAAATCTGCATATTTTGTATTTGGCGACGATTGGTGCGCATTGTCAAATAAAGCATAGCCTCCCGATAGGTAATCTCCTTTCTCTCAGCGGCAAAGAATATCTGCGAACAACACTGTTCAGTACCACGTGTGATGTCAGCCATACTCTCACCTTCGAAATCGTGCAAGTGAGAGAGGAACGCACGGAATATAGCATCTTCTTTAGTGATATAAGTAATCAGTTCATTGCGGCTATGTATGCCGTTACGGATAGTTCGGGTCAGTAACATACGGTAAGCCGCAAGGATTTCCTCTTTGTTACCCTTATGAAGCGGAAGATTATCCAGTGAGTTGAAAAACGGGCGGATTTCTCCAGCGGCATGATGCAGTTCCTCATCATTGTTATAAGGTGAGAACTCTCCTTTGAGAGCCAAAAGTTCCTGATAAGTACGCGTCTTTGAGAGGGCTAAGCGTGAGAACTCAGTGCGGATAGAATCATGCAGTCTGATACACTCTTCACGCTGATTGGAATGGGGGTGGCTGAGCGTATCATTCCGGAGATACCTAAAAACAGAGTCTTTTACTGTTTGCCATTGTAGGATATGCTTGGTCAATACTTGAAATGAGGAATCTTTCTGACGTCGTATATTGTACAAGTACTCCCTGTATATTCCGGCAGGATCGTTCGTAGCTTCAGACAATGATTTGCCATTTCTATCGCTGCATGATATCAGGCCCAATATGGCCAATGAAACGATACATCTTCCAGTCAAAAATGATGGAGTCTTGTAGTATGATTTTAAAATTTTCATATTTAACAATTCATATTTAACGATGCAAATCTATATATTATTTTTATTGTAAAAGCCCTTTTATATCGCATTTAGTATAATTTTTGGTATCATATTAATAATATGATTATCAATGAAAACAAGTGCAAGAAAAAAGCTAAAAAAAGGATTTAGCGAGATTTTTGCCACGATATGATTTTAGATTAAAATGAAAGTGCTATATTTGCACTTGTTATCAAAACAGTGTATATTAAAATGGCAAAAGTTGGCTATATATTCAAGGAAAATAATGACAGTTTTGATGCTGAGAGAGAATGGATGCAGCGATATGGTTGTGTACAAATCGTAGAGGAAACAGTTGAACATGAAACATTGAGACCTATGTGGAAACAGCTTATGGCGAATCTTCAAAGGGGCGATGAAATAGTCATATCCAAATTCAGCAATGCTGCACGCGGTTTAAGAGAACTGGCCGCGTTCATCGAACTATGCCGTATCAAAATTGTACGTGTCATATCCATTCATGACAGAGTTGATACTCGCGGTGAATTATTCCCCGGTACGACAGCAGCCGATGTGTTGTGGATAATAGGGGCATTTCCGGAAGAAATTGCCGCACTACGAAAATATTCCGCTCATGTCGAGAAGTTACGCCAGAATATCAAAGCCCCGGCTGTGCCGAAGGTATTACCTAAAGCTGAACGAGATAAGACAATCGTGGATATGTATATCAACGGGCATTCTTTCGATGACATTTGGGCTGCAAGCGGTTTTAGCAGCAAAAGTTCTATTTGGCGCATACTCAATAAATATGGCGTAAAACTTGATCGTGGCCAAACCAGCGGTCCGCGTGTCAAACAGAACCCGAAAGAGGACAGAACAAATGAAGGTGACTCCTGATAGAATTTTCAGATAATCAGGATCGTATATTTGTTTTTCGGTTATTATTTTGTATTTTTATTATTGTTAAAACTATAAAAGTAAGACTTATGGGAGATATTATAATTGTATTGCTGGTATTCTGGGTTGTCGGCAAGCTCTTGAAGGGCGTGTTTGGCGGTTTCAGTAAAAGCAGCTTCAAAGATGATAAGTAGGCCAGCCAAGGGATGGGTAAATACGGTCAAAAAAGACTGGTTCAAGAGGCGTGAAATTGTAAAAAGGAAGTGGAATGGAATAAATATAAACGGAGCTTCCGGCAACAGGAGTCCAGGATATATCGGTTGAGATATACCCTGAATACATGTCGGATATTGTCTGTCCGGAGATGTTTAGGCTTTCCACCTATACCCCTCGTTTGTCAGTTCCAAGTATTCCTCTAATCCCGGTTTTACGAAAAAGACAATTTCAAAGGCTTCGTTACTTCCGTTATCGGGGAATGTCATGTCGGTTTCTCCATTTCGGATAGTCCCTTTGCCCACGTTGGAACCAAGGTCTTCATCCGCATAGGCATATTGAAACTCGACGTCCGGAAATATCTCGGAGAGTGTTTGGATAAGCAGAGGCACACCTTCCCAAGCCGTATCAAACCAAAGCACGTTCGGTTCTTCAAAATTCTGATTAAAGGCATTCCATTTTGTACCCCAGTTGGCAATAGACCATTCATACCAAGTAGGATAACCGTATTTTCCCCAGTTTCTCAGATATGTCATTCCAAGTTGTAATGCTTCTTCCCTGACTTTTTCCTCCTGAATTTCCATCCATTGAATGACTTTCAGGTCGTCCTGTGAATTGAACGGTTTACGTTGCTGTGCTATGATATACTGCATACCAAATTCCCCAGAAGTGGACGCTTCTATCAGTAAGTCCTTTGGCATAGGGATAATGTTGTTGAAGTCAATATAGCAAGGCGTACTGTCTTCATCAGTTTTTCCTTTTAAGAAATCCATCACATTTTGTACTGTTTCTCTGTCTGCGTTTATTTCTAAACGGTTTGTTACATAATTAGGCATGATTTTAATGTTTAAAGAATTGGTTAGTATTAACTTTTATTTCCCATATTGTCGGTTCTTTACTGATTGAACCGTTTTGGGATTTATGGATGCGGTAAACGGATGTCGATACAGCTTCATACGGCAACTTTTCTTGCCAAATTACTCTTGCGCAGGAAGGAAGAATTTTGTAAGAAATACACTTCAAGTAGCAGGATCAAGCGCGATAGCCGACCTTTGCATTTGATAAAACCAAACCGGTGATAGGATGAAGAATAGATGGGAGATAAAATGAAAAATAATTAATATAAAAGAAGAATGCTATTCCTTTTGCAGAAATATAAAAAAGGAATAGAATGATATAATTATAAAAGAGGGACTATTATTACCCTCTCAATTATAAGAGGGTATGTTCTCAAACTCCGACCCTTATTTGTAATACTGTAATACCGCAACACCTCCGTTAAAGGTTATTACGGTATTTTTTTTGAATTATTCTTGTGTTACTTCCATAGCATTGCTGTATTCTTTGATTTGCTCCATTGTCAGCCATTCGGGTTTTTCGTTTTCTCGGAAGCTGTCGTGAATTTTCGTCATGTATTCAATTTGTGCCTTTTCAGAACCAGCCCACAAACGACGAGAACTTTTGTTTCCAAAGCCAAGATAATATTCACAGTCGGCTTGCAAACGCCCCAATAACATATACCTGAATTTTAAATCGTGCTGTAATACTTCTTCTATTGTCATACTCGTTTTCGTTTTTAATTAAGTTTTTTATTTTCCCTTTTTTCAAGTCTTTCGACTTTGCCGGAAGGGTTGTTTTTCATGTGCGTCCCAAACGACGAAGCAGGAACGCAGTGCAAGGAATCGGAAATGAAATTTTATGAATACCGAAATCTATGATTTAGGAAGATTACGTCAAATTTCATTTCGGATAGCGTAGCGATACTTGGATAGCGTTCGTTCGCCGTAATTTTGCACACGAAAACAAGACCGGGCGAAAGTCTGGATAACGACAGGAAACATCAACATTCATTACATAAGGGCTGTAAAAGAGAAGCAGGCAGTTACGCTGCTATAAAAGGGAAACAAGGAAATTAAAAAAGTGGGCACGGAGCAATCTGTAAAAAAGGGGGATGCCACCTGTCTTCGGGCAAAAGAAGATACCATACCGATAGGATTTAACCGATACGGTATCTCTTTGGTAGTCATCAGTACCATACTTTCAGAAAACCATTTAAAAACATTCGATATTCGCCTCTTGGAAAATCTGCGGGGCGTGCTGATAAAGCAAAGGAAGATTCAATACCGCCATTGGATATTCCACAAATCCGCTTCTACGCTTGTAACCTGAATAGGTCGCTAAATTATTTGTCTCCAGAAACTCCATTGCATCCGGATAATGATTCACATCAATAAATGTACGGTCTGGCAAATCGAGTGCATCCATGCTCTCCAAATTGACGGATAGCACGATATACTCTGTTTCATCTTCCACACTTTGCAAAGTAAGTGCTAACCAGCCATTGCCATAAAATTGAGGCATGAGATAAAAGCGTTCTCCACGAAACTCGTATTCTTTCCGCGTTAGGGAGCTGTCCGGCTCTACCAAGCGAAAATCATCCTCTCCAGAAACAAATTCTGTTGATGGGTCGCTGACATCCACATACGTTCCATTTACATTGTGACACAAATACTCTGCATTTTCTGAACGAACAATCACAAATTGAATTTCCATACTTTTAAAATTTAGCTATTAAACATCATGTTCTTTTTTTCCCTTTTTTCGGAAGCCTTTAGGCTTCTCCAGTCGGGATTTGATTTTTACGTGCATTCAAGATTGCCTTTAAGGAAAAGCAGGCAAGGAATTTGGACAGAATTTTTACAGTTGCGGTATGGAGCGTATACGACATTTGAGCGATTGAAAATCGGGAAAGCTACTGAAAAATTGTGTTCAAATAGCGTAGCGGTACTTGAATGTTTTTCCGTGGCAATACCTTTGCACAGGAAAAAACAAGTCCTGACTGGTAGCAGCCTGAAACGAAATAATTTCGTTTTATACAAGGGTAAAACGGAGTGATAAAAAAGGGAATGACCACAAAGAGCAGCCGACAAAAGCCGGCTTTCTTTTGTTCCTGTGGGAGGAGCTGGGACATTTAATCCGTTACATCATAATAATAGCTTAGCTCGTCATCTTTCAGATACTCCATTGCATATTGACTGGCTTGTGCCCAAAGGGTATTATACAATGTCGCAATTTCCGGCCTTGTTTCATAATACTGCCATATCTTATGGTTAAGCACTAAAACCAGTTCCGTGAGATACTTGTAGTTCTCTTTCCACTCCTTAAAAGCACGGTTGAAAGTGTCCTGTATCGCCGAAAGACCAAATCGGTCAGCAATGGAAAAATCATTCCAAAAGGTTGTTTGCAATTCATAACCGTTCTCTAACATAAATTCTCTGAATGTCATAATGCCTCAAATTTTAAGATTAATATTTTATTTATTTCCCTTCGATACTTCCTGTACCGAAAGGTTGATTATTTTTCTGCCCACGGGATTGGCGGCCAGAACGGGCAAGGAGGATGCGGAAAATACACTCTTCGATATTTCGGAGAGGAAGATTTTACAGCAGCAAGTGTCAGCGGTCCTTGACAGGACGGACAGCCGGCAATCGAATTTTGCAGGGAAATAACCAGGCTTGCGGGATAGAAATATAGGGGGGTAGCTGGATGGGGCTATAAAGGAGGGCCGGAGTCTAAAAAAGGAAACTGGCACAAGCGGCCACCTACAACAGTTGGGCGGGAACATTCATAAATGTGTAAAAAGGAATAGTTTCCCACCACATTTTATGCAGAATATATACGGCATAAAACACAAGTGCGTAACAGCCTCTTGAGAAAGCGTTACGGCATTTGTTTAAGTACAGGTTACAGGCTATTTTACCTGAACGAGGTTGTCCTGTAGAGTTTTCCAGCCATACACTGCGGCCACATAGGGGTGGAGGGAACGTGTAACTTGGCGAAAACCATTCTCGTCAATTTCATAGTTGTAGATTTTTGCGGCAATCCGTTCTGCGTCGTCACGATTTTCAGCGACACGGTACAAAACATAATTCGTGCCATCATGGTGCGACATACGGCCTCGTATATCGTAGCCGTCACCGTACCACTCTGCATCATACTGTGTAGATTGTAATATCCCGGCAATGTTGTCACCCAAAATTTGATAGCCTTGTTTGCGTCCGTTCCACAATCCTAAATCTCCAAATGCAATAATGACTCCATTGACATCCTTGTTTAGGTTCTGCCGCTCATCCCCCAATTCATTATACACTTCGTCCGACCACTCTTCATCGCTGACCTTGTAGGCATCATCGTCCAGTTCTTCTCGCTTGAAATTTTGATAATACTCTCTTGCTGTTTCATCCAATAGAGCATCACTTGACCAAATTATTTGTTTCATACATTCTAATTTTTTATTTTCCCTTCCCTTCAGAGGCTTTTACCTCGTCCGGTGGGATTTGATTTTACGTGCAAACCACAAGGCGGAAGAAGGGAACAATGCAAGGAGGAAGCGGAATCCGAAGGATTTCATTTGAACGGCATTGACTGCAAATGAAACGCGCCTTGCAGGTTCACGTCCGACTTAACTTCGCACTGTAAAATTAATGGACGGCGGACGTAACCTCACTTTTGGGAAGAAATATGGTTATAAGAGGGACTGGAAAGCTGCTCAGAGGTATGGAATTGAGAGAGTCTTCTTTTTTCTATTGAAAATCGTAATCTGCCTGTTCATCAAGTGGAGCTAAGTATAACAGTATTACCGGGTGAAGATTTCATTTGGAGCTTGGCATCGCAACAGTCACTTATAAAAGTATGATGCGTATTAATCCGGTCATGAGCAAAACAAAAGCGACCAAAAGATCGCTTTGTTCATGATAAGGCAAGAATTATTTTTTGCCTTTTTTCACGGGCTTTACCGGCTTTTCAGGAACATCCTCCTTTTCGATAGGAGGATAAAACTTGACAGCCACCATAACAACACGATTGTGCTTCACACCGACCTTGTCGGTCCACTCTTCAGGCTTAAAGTAGCCTTCAATGGTGAGCATCGTACCTTTGGTCAGTTGGTCGAATGACCCAGTATTCTCGTTTTTACGCCAAGCCTCAATATTCATAAAGGCTGAAATGCGGTTGGTTTCCTCGGCATTCCTTTCCTGACGGCTTACGGCCAATGGGAAACGTGCGACACTGCTGTTGGTGAACTCTCGGATTTCAGCGTCTTTACCTAAGAATCCGGTTACTGTGAAATTGTTTTCAATCTTTTTCATGTTGAATTGCTTTTAGAAGTTATTAAATCAATTTTTACACTGCCTAAAAAGTAGATGTCGTTTAAGGGATGCACCAAGGATAGCGCGTCAATACGCTTTATTTTTAGCCACAGGTAAAATCGAAGGCTCGATAAAGGAAGATTGAAGCGGCTACGCCATTGGTCAAGACAACCATGTCGTTCCCGTCGGCATACTATCTTTGCAGAGGAAAAATGATGATTGCTTCGATAAAAAGCGATTATGGAAAATGGGAAACAAGTAAACCGGTAATGATAAGGAAAAAGAGCAAATCCAAATGTCGGCACAAAGGCGAGACATCCGTCCGAAAGTCAGTGAAGAATAGCAAAGCCAAAGCGAGACATGCCTGGCTTGAATTGAGACTGTAACAAACAGAATACCATCCAATCAGAAAAAAGGCCACTGCATAAGGAATGTGTCAGCCAAGAGTGGACAGAAGCGTAGGTAGCCCATCCTTGGAGGATAGTGATATCCGCATCGAAAAAAAAATGGAACTGGAAGGAAAAACGGCAGGAAGAACCAGACTTTTCACAAAGTGGTTTCCAATTCGCTTTGTGCGAATGGCTGGTTTCTACAAAAGGGAGTGGCGCAGCCAAAAGAAAAAGTTATAAAAGGAAAATGGAAGTAAGGCTGAAATGGGTGATTCCATTCCAGCCAGTCGATGATATTTGTCCAAGGTGTCATTGAAATTCAACCATCATAATACGATGCTCGAATATTTTGGTTTTGTCGCTGGGACGTCGCTGGCAAACCCAAAGGTGTCGTGCACCGTAACCGTATGTGAAATATTCATCAAGTGGAGTTTTTTTCTCCAACTGTCTCATGCTTTCACGCAATTCCGCCTCATTGCCAGAAAAAAGAATCGTGTTAATGATTCGGAAATAAAGTTCAGTTACCTCGTCACAATAGGGGCAAAAGCTGTGTTCAATTGTTACTTTCATGCTTCTTTTGATTTTTATTGTACTTCGATTATATCTTCAATTCGACCATATAGGACAGAACGTAGTGCGGTTTTGTCAATGGTATAATATTCGGCAATATGTCCGTGTTGTTTCACGAAATACCGTTTGAGAACATCGGAGAAGTCAAAACGGTAGCCCATTAAAGCGATACCTCTTTTGAAATGGCAGCACTCTTTCACATTGCGGGTGAGCCAGTTCTTTTCTTCCCGACTCAACTTGTCGCCATTATCAAGACGTTCCCGTAATTTGTAAACCTTGCTATCTTTCAGTTTTTCCAATTCGGGCACATCCCATTGGACGAATTTCATTGCTATCTGTGTCATGGTTTCTATGTTGTAAAATTGTAAAAATTACTTCATCACAGTATTTAATACTCTCTCTTTGCCACAGATGAAACGAACAGTGATTTTGTTGTCGAAATCACCGACAATCGTTCCATCCGTGTGTCTCTTATAGAATAAGCAAAGTGTAGGATAGACCATAATTTTACTTTATCTTCTTCTACTCATTCAGTTATTAATTTGACCTTCCATTCTCCCTGAGAGAATATTCTAAAGCTCACGTACTCGTCTTCAAATTCATAGGTTAGAATCTTGATATAGACTTTATCTTTGTCCTCCAACGATTCTACCAATTTTTTGATTTCTTCTTCTGGATACACCCAACGAGAGGAAAATTCTGCATCTACACTATCACCATATCGATTGGTAAATTCGCTGAAAGTGTCATCCAAGAAAGCCTCTATTTTGTCGAGGTCTGTTTTATTTTCCGTTCTTGCGTGGAAAATGTTGGTTGCATAATTTGCCATAAATACCAAGTTTTAAGTTTGTTACTTTCCCTCCTGTAGCATTTCACTTACTTTCGGGCTTGATTGAAATTATGTCGCTTCAACAGGTGGCATGGCTATGTATGCAGGGTTTCACTACAAAATACTACCTCTGCGAAGCGGAGCGTGGAGATTTTGTAGTGAACCTTCAGGTTACAACCTTGCATACAATAAAGACATGGCAAATACCTTTGCGACACAATTCCCATCGGGCAGACCGAAAGTTGATATGCGAGCATGTGGGAGTTTGCTCGGTACGGATGTGTGTAAAAGGTGGCTATGAAGTAAAAGAGTATCGCAGCGAAAAGAGAAAAGAGGCAAGAGCTTATCTTCTCTTTTGGCTGTATGGGTAGAATGGGAAAATCACAAAAAGTAACATGAAAATCCAGTTTGGTTTAGTTTGTTAGCCTTATATATGCTAAACTAAATTAAACTAAATATAGGCAGGCATTTTTGGCTGCCTGTACAAAAAAGATTATCTTTGCTACAAGCAATACAACTTCAAGAGATAATAATTTGTATTCTCTTTATGAGCTGCAAATAATTTGTTAGTTAAAGTTAGGAGCAAATTCTTCGAATGATGAGAGCAGATAAAATTGCTCAGAATGCACTCTGAAAGCAAACAAACGAAAAGAAAGAAACAGAGTGCAAATAGAAAAATGAGAAATCACTTTAATTCCTATTTTTGTTCCTTATTTGTTTCTCCATTAAAATTACCTTTCTTATAATATATTGATTATAAAATATTTAAGTGTATATTTTTAAGATGGTTAAGAATATTTACAAATATCTAAGGAATACATCGACTCCCAGCAACATCCGATCCGCATCAAGGAAGAGTCCCCAAGGCCCACTCCCGAGCGTCAAGCCCAACGCCCTTTCGTTCGCTTGGATTGCCTATACGGTTTCGCTTGTAACCCTTGCTCTTTCGCTTGTCCTCAAAAGGCGATCACCAAAAGCTCCACCAGCGTAACGCCCGAGATCAATTACGAAAAATGTACCGGCTGTATGCAATGCGTATCCCATTGTCCGGGGCTGGCTATTTTCGGCTACGATACCCGGAAGCAAAACTTATTCTTACCGGTAGAATACGAGGTGGAAGTAGGTGCCGAGGTGTGGCTCGTCGATGATAACGGGAAGAAACAAGGCGAAGGTATCATTGAGAAAGTATTAAAGATGCCGACAAAAACAAACGTGGCCCGTGTGAAAGCGGCAGGAATGGAAAACGATGCCTTATTGAATATCACAGGATTCATCGTAAAAGAAAACTATCCGGAGGAGATCGACTTCAAGCAAGAACCGGAGTGTGAGTCGGAGACCTATGTTTGCCATTGCGAGGACGTATCTTTGGACGAGCTACTTTCCGCCATTGGGGATCGTAAATATATCTCCGTCGACGAGGTAAAACATATCACCCGCCTAGGAATGGGGCCATGCCGTGGAAAACGCTGCATACCCCGCCTACGCATGAAACTAAGGGAAAAAGGTATCGAACTGGTAGGCGACGCTACCCCCCGTGCTCCCCTATCTACCCGCTTCGTCCTAGGGGAAATGTATCCACAGCGTCAGATAGCGGATACCTATAAAGTAGATTCTGGAAAGCAGGTTCGTAAGACGGAAGTCTTAATCGCCGGCGGAGGTATAGGTGGTAGCGCATTGTTCCGTTATTTTGCGGAAGCCGGTAAAAAGACCGTGCTTATTAATGCGGATCGAGGATCATCATGGCGTAATATCGGTGGTGGTCGTCCAGCGTTCTCGATCCCCGAACTAGCGGAGATCGCCTGTAATAACCAAACGATATTCGAGGAGACACAAAAAGAATACGATATCCATTACCGTGAGATACGCTATATCACGTTCGCCCACAACGAGGCTACCTACAATGATCTGGAACGTTCCTGCGGTTGGTCCAACGCTTATTTGATCGACAAGAAAGACTTCCAGAAAGAGGTGTCCCCCTACTTCAACACGAACCAAAACACCTATTTCGCCGCACAAATCTCCCAGCATTGTTGGCAAGCTACCCCGGGGCGTGTGATAGACTTTATACGAAACAAAGGCAAAGAGCGGCAAGGTGAGGTTTGGGAAGACACACACCTAGTGGAAGTACACAAAAACGGTAGAAAATATCACGTCTTATTATATACGCATGATAAGCGATACATCGAATACGAATGCGATCATTTCGTGAACGCCCTCGGTTATAGCGCCGAGCGTTTCGCCCGCATGCTAGGCCTTTACACCGGCCTCTATCCGGTCAAGCACCAAGCGTTGATTACCCATCGCCTACCGAATCTGGGTAAAAACGGGGATATCCTCGATATGTTGATAGACCGCCGGAAACGTAACGACTTCTCCGCTGTCTACGGTCAGCAATTCGCCGAGACCGGACAGATTATCGCTTGCGCCTCCCCCGCTGTCGACGCTAAAGCGGAGATCAGCAACTTTGATGAGTTGAAGTTTAATACCCGTCGTTTCATGGAGATCATCTCCGAGGTGTTCTGCGATTGGATTCCATCGTTAGCCACAGTACCCGTACAAGCCACATGGTCCGGTTATTATGTAGAGCCTCGCTACATTATCGATCCGGATAACGGACTATTCGTAGGTTTGCAAGGTCACGGCTTCATGCTCGCTCAATACTTGGCTAAACTATACGTAGATAAAGCGTTAGGCCGTACCGTTCCGGATTATATGGAGCGATTGAGGCTCGATGGAGACGGAATTAGTGAGAAAGCTTTCAAATAAACTATAAATAAAACAAAGCCTCCTCTACCACAATTGGTAAGGGGAGGTTTTGATAAAACCAATCTTTTCTATTTTCGTTATTCTATATCCATAAATAGTAATCATATGAATATAGAAACAACAGACAACTCTCCTTTGCTACAGGAATGTATAGAAGAATTGATCAATAGTAAAATCGATGAGGGGAAAGGAAGAACCGCTGGGAATTATCGAAGCGCATGGAATAAATTATCCACCTTTTTAGGTCCGAGGGTAACGGAGTTTACATTTGCAGACTTAACGACCGATTTTCTTCATCACTATCTTTTATGGTTGATGCAAGGGGAAGACGGGAAACAGGCTCCCTTGAAACCGGGTAGTTTGGACTTCTACATTCGTAATCTAAAGACAATGTACAACAAGATCGCCCAAGATAAACAAATGGATGTTCCGAGAGAAAGCCCGTTCTCTGGCCTGCAGATAAAGGTCCCACCCACCCGGAAAAGGGCTTTGCCAAGCCTCGACCTACAAAATCTGGCGACTCTTGAGCGGCCCAAAAACCCACACGCCTGTACGGCCCTTCACTTGACTCTTTTCTTATTTTACGCTAGAGGTATGTGCTTCGTGGATGTCTTTAATCTGCGACACAGCAATATAAACGATGATTATATCCACTACGTACGTAGCAAGACTGGCGTAGCGATGCAAGTAAAGATCACCCCCGAGATAAAGAACATCATATTCTCTTATCGGCGTTTCAATAACCCGTGGATATTCCCTTTCTTACACGAGAAAATCAGCGGAGAGGGAGAAGTCACGGCTCAGTCCGCGCTTCGGAGAGTGAACCGCCACTTAAAGAAAATGGGAGAGCAATTACACTTCGAACAGCCATTCACTACCTATGTGATGCGGCATAGCTGGGCTTCCATGATGCTGGAGGCGAATTCGGAAATCGGCATTATCAGCCAATCCTTAGGACATATGTCCCTACGGACTACCGAGATCTATCTTGGCCGGATATCAGTATCTAAAATAGACAGGGCCTCCGATAATATGTTGAACAATTTGGTTCGCAGCTCTTCCACCCGACAAAGAAGTAAAAATAAGGTGATGGCTTTAAGAGACAATCGGCAAGAAATGCAAGAAGCTCATTTCCTCGATTGCCTCTAAGTTATTCTCATTTATTTAAGATAGTTCATGCAGGAATGCCAAAGGGTAGATTCGTCAAGGCATTCCTGCACAGCCCTTAGAATGGATACTATTTCTCTTCACCAAAATTAACGGTATTCTCGACATTGTCCACATCATCAAAGACAGCCACGTTGCCGTTTGTTATCGTTACACGGAGGTCGGCACTATTAGGGCCGGCGATATTCACCGTCAGCTTATAATGATAATCTTGATAGATATTGTAATCGGTCACCAAGTCACCCCAAGATAGAATTTATACTATTTATCCGTCATTCTGAGAGTTGTCTCTTTCTGCGTAAGAAAGAGACATTTTTTTTTCTCCATACTTCTTTATTCTCAATCACTTCTGTTTTTCGATTCATTTTACATTATCGTTTATTTTACCGTTTGTCTCTTTACATCTCACTACTCATTTAACATTTAGGACTTACTGTCCGAAACGGCACGCACGAGGTAGCACGATTCCCGACGGGGGAACCGTGTAAAGATCCATACATGCAAACTTCATATTGTTACATGACGTTGAATTGATAAGGACTAGGAAATACGAAGGCGCAGACATCTTGCCGTTATGTCCGTGCCTTTATGATTGACTAAACCGTGATCGCAATATTACGATCCGTGGTTTAAATGTCTAATTGTTTCGATTTTGTCTATATTCATTAGGTGTAACCCCAACCATTTTCTTGAACCAACGGCTGAAATGTTGCGGATATGGAAATCCCAATTCGTAGGATATCTCGCTGATGGATTTGGTGACATCGAATACACGCTCTTTCGCTATATCGAGCATCTTCTGCTGGATATGTTTCAACGCAGAAACACCGGTTTCCTTTTTCAGAAGGTCGCTTAGATAGTTAGCCGACAGGCAAAGCTTGTCGGCACAATACTGCACGGTGGGCGTACCTTTACTTATGGGAAGATTGGACGCAAGATAATCATCCAGCGTTTGCTCAAATCGGGCTAAGATGTCAAGATTCACATTCTCCCGCGTTTCGAATTGACGGTCATAGAACCGCTCACAATAATCAAGTAGGAGTTTTATATTGTCTGTAATCAGTGATTTCGTATGCTTGTCTATGGGATGGAGCAATTCTTCTCTGATTTTGCACATGCAGTCAATAATGGTTCGCCTTTCCTGTTCAGACAAGTGGAGTGCTTCATTGGCGGAATAGGAGAAGAAACTATAGTTTTTGATGAATTGGGCTAACGGAGTGTTACGTACCAGTTCGGGATGAAAAGCGAGCAGCCATCCACCGGGTTGATGCAACTGACCGTCATCGTCAGACCCCATGACCTGCCCCGGAGCGAGAAAAAGCATCGTGCCTTGCTGATAGTCATAGATGCTACGACCATATTTGAGAGTACCACAGTCCGGGTCTTTCATCAAGATAGCATACAAATTATAGAGTTTCGGACAGAAGTGTACCGGATTAGCCTCTCGCGCATCGATGACCGTAACCAGCGGATGCAACGTTTCCATACCGAAATAATCGTTGTATTGCTGCACAGTGTCTATTCTCTTTATCTCATTCATCTTCAATTGTATTTGGCTTCGATTGCAAAGATAACCTTTTCTTTCATACGTTTCTCACCGTCCGATGAAATTGGTTATTATATCTGTGGAATTGATACAGTCTACACCCCAAATAACCGCTATTTTTGTAACTGAAAACTTTTAAATAATAATTATATGGGAACAAGAAAAATTATCTGTATGGGAAGCTTATTCTTCTTGTCTGTAGCCATTCCCTACGAAAGGCAGACAAGTATTAGGGGTGGCTGTTCCCGGACCATTTGATCAAACTGAAATTGAAAAGCGAGAAGATGTGTTGGTATATACAACACCTGTACTCCACACAGCCGTAGAAGTGACAGGAATGGTGGAATTAAAGTTGTATGTATCTTTCAAGCAATTATAGGAAAGCCGACGAAGCTAGCTTACTTTAAAACAATGGATTTGAATGGAAAAAATTCATAACTATGAATGAAGAAAAACATAGTTATGAATTGAAAATTTCATAGTTATGATTTTTCAGTATCAAAATAGGCAAGTAATTCTTCTATCGTTTGGGTGATATAGGTACCGCCGGAAGTCTCATGGATGATAAAGTGGGTGGTCTTTAAATCGCCAGTCTCAATCCAGATATTCGATTCCACTTCCCGATTCGCCAAAATTCCGTTTCGCTGGAGCGCTTTACGCACCATAGCGTATTTCTGGCCATGTCCAACGAGGCGGATCTGTCGGGAGAATTGATTATCTATACGGAATAATCCGGTATCCTTATCGAAAACAATCCCTTTCCGGGCGAAGAAATTGCTTAAATGACCACTCAATGCCAAATCCTCGGGGGTACCGGTAGAGATACCATTTGCTTTGTCCATTAACCAGATCTTATCCGATATCTGGAGAGCCAGCTCCAAATCGTGAGTGGACATAAATATCGTCTTATTCGTTTTCCGGGTTAGATGATGGAGTAATTGCATAATCTCTACCTTGCTGGGAAAATCAAGGAATGCGGTAGGTTCATCCAAGTAAATAACCGGAGTCTCCTGAGCGAGCGCCTTAGCGATCATCACTTTCTGGCGTTCTCCATCCGATAAGGTATGGACCATGCGGGATGCTAGTTCCTCAATGCGGACAAGGGCGATGGATTCTTCCACGATCCGCTTATCATCCTTGCTCAACTTGCCCCAGAAGCCGGTATACGGGCTACGTCCCATCCCGACCAATTCCCGTACCAACATATTCCTGATCTCACATTTATCGGTCAGCACGACACCGATCGTGGTGCTCAATTCCTTATCGGAATAAGCATCTATATCTTTTCCTAGGACCAATATTTCCCCATCTAATTTAGGTTGGAAAGCCGATAACGTGCGCAATAAAGTAGACTTCCCCACCCCGTTAGCACCCAGCAAACAGGTTAATTCACCACTATAGATCGTAGAGTGTATACCTTTAGCTACCAGCTTTGTACTACTCTTAGAATGGTAACCGATCGAAAGTCCGTTAATATGAATCGTATCTTGTTTCATCTTACTCGTTCAATTCATTCTTACGTTTTCTAAATAATACTGAGGCCACTACTGGAGCACCTACTAAAGCGGTTACCGAGTTGACAGGTAACGCTCCCTCGAACCCCGGCATACGGGCGATCAAATTACAGATCAACGCCAACGCCGCACCGGCGAATAAGACCGCAGGCATTAAAATCCGATGGTCGGAAGTTTGAAATATGGCCCGGCATAAATGCGGAACGGCTAGCCCCAAGAAGATAATAGGTCCGCAATAAGCAGTGACAATCGCCGTAAGGACCCCAGCCGAGGTGATAACCAACAAACGGGCCCGCTTGATATTAAGTCCCAAATTGCGTGCGTAGCTATCCCCAAGAAGCATCAAGTTCATGGTCTTGATAAGCAGGAACGAGAGAGGGATCAAGATTGTCATAAGAATCACGAACAACGTCATCTGATTACCGGAAACACGGGCGAAACTACCCAATCCCCAAATCACGTATGCACGGATATCCTCCTCGACGCTAAAGAATTTAAGTACACCGATCACGGCGTTTGCCACGTAACCGATCATCACACCGATAATCAACAACGTGACATTTCCTTTTACCTTTTGGGAAACATACACGATCAGCGCCATCACGGATAAGGAACCGATCACGGCCGCTATCGATAAGGCGATCTCCCCCATAAAACCAAGTTTACTCAAGGCAACGCCCCCTAAACTACCGCTTAACAACACCACGAAAGCGACACCCATGCTCGCTCCCGAACTGATACCTAAGACCGAAGGTCCGGCCAATGGATTACGGAAAACGGTTTGCATCTGTAAGCCGCTGATGGATAAGCCAGCTCCCGCTACCAACGCTGTCAATGCCTGTGGTAGTCGGGATTTCCAGATAATATTCTGCCATGTAATAGGCTCATTTCCTAAATTCCAGATAATATGCCAAACCGATTGAAGAGGAATAGAGACTGACCCCAACACCAAATTCAAAAAGATTAGAACAAAAATAGCCGTGACAATCGCCAGCATCCATAGGGTATTTGAATGTCTCATCAGTGTTCCTTATTTAAGTCGAGAATAATAGACCGACTCATGATCCGGTAATAAATCCGGATGAAAGATATGAAGCAAATCCGCTAGGACGATCTCCGGTTCTGTCGGCATACTCTCATAAAACGGCGTGTTCTTCATATTACAATAGATAATTCCTTTCTCCCGGAACGCACGGAAATCCTCATAACGAGGATCTTGCTCTTTCAATGCCTCATAGCTGAACGTTCCCGGGAAACTATTCACGATACGCCAATAATCAGCGTCGTCCGCTTGGTTATAGACCGTCTCGAAGTCTAATGTAACACCACCGGATCGCTCATCATCTTTCAAGAAATAATCAGCGCCGGCATCCTTGAAAAGTTGCGCTAAGAAGCTCTTTCCTCCTACGGCATACCAGTTTCCACCCCGTAACTCGCCACTAAAAACGATCGGACGTTTTTTAACCTTACCATCCGCCGTAAGTTCCTTTAATTCATTATACCTCTTCTCGATGGTGGCGAAACGCTCATTGCCATCTTTCTCTATCCCCAACAGCAAGCCTACGAACTTGATCCACTCGGCCTGTCCCAATGGCGTAGTCTCCTTATAACCCAAATGGGGAATCAAGGGAATACCCACGTCTTTCAGCGTCTCATAGCCTCCCCGCTTGAATGGCGATACAAGGATCAAATCAGGATTCATGCTCATGATAACCTCGTTATCGAAATTCCCCTCGATACCGATCTTAGCGGTTTTACCTTCTTTCAGGCGTTCGTTCATCTCTTTATTGAACAAATGCCGTGTACTGGTAATCCCAACGACCCTATCCAAGGCACCCAATTTAATAAAGTTCGATAATTGCAGGGAAGTCATACAGATAACGCTTCGGATAGGAAGCTCTATCACCGTATAATCAGCGGGAATCCCCGTGGGTTTCGCACCTCTTTTCACGAACGCATAATGAAACGTGGTGCTTTCCTCATTTTGAGGATCTTGGATATCAGCCAAGAGATATTGATCCGCATAGGTAAGCTTGAATCCTTGGGCGTATAAAGGCTTAACCTGCTCTTGCGAGAACGCAGATTGCTCTACGGAAGCCGTCTTCCCTATTTCTCCTTTTTCACGGATACCTGAAGTACATGATAAAGTCAATACCGATAAAAGCAAGCATCCACCCGCTATAAACTTATTCATAATCCTTGTTTAATTGACAGTTGATCATTGACAGTTACTCTCGTCCTGCTCCACGGGACAGCAACATTTATTTATGAACCGGCAGGTCTTCTGACTTACTTCCATTCAGGACGCCTTCCCGATTACAAAACCAGTGGCCAAGGTATTGTCCGAATGTTTAAAAGTTCACAGCAGCGTGGTCTGTCCGGGATTCTCACCCGGTTCCCTTTTAATCCGCCTCCCGGAAAAAGAGATAAGCGGAGCCTGTTACAGTGACAAAAGTAGTAAGAATATTTGTATACATCCACAATTTTAAGGACTTTTGCGTTTCAAATAAAAACAGATACACATGAATCATCCTATTCACTTCGTCTCATTAGGTCCCGGTGATCCGGAATTAATTACGCTGAAAGGGCTTAAAACATTACAAAAGGCTGATATTATCTATTGTCCTGCTACACAAGGCAAGCATGGAATCATATCTCGGGCGACGGATATATTGAAAGCTATTGAGGTAGACGAATCCTTGATCCATCCGTTTATTTTGCCAATGAGTAAGGAACGGACAGATGCGTTAAACGCTTATAACAAATTGTTTCTGGATGCCCAAGCTGAATATTTGAAAGGGAAACAAATCGTGATCGTCGCCGAGGGAGACGCTGGTTTTTATTCATCTATACAATATGTATACGATAAATTCGAGGAAACAGGAATCCCGGTAGATCGAATCGCAGGAATTCCGGCATTTATAGCGGCAGGTGCCTTGGCCGGGATACATATCGTAAAACAAGAGGAGCAAATTAACGTAATCCCCGGGACTGCGTCGTTCGATGAACTTTCGGCAAAAATAGAAAATGGAATGATCATCGTCATCATGAAATTACCGGGTTGCCAAGAGGCTATTCATACTTGTATCCGGCAGTATGCGGATAAGGCGGTTTTTCATTATTTCGAGAATGTAGGAACAAGAAAAGAATATTATACTACTGATATCGCCACTATACATTCCAAGGATTTCCCCTATTTCTCCCTACTGATTATCCAACCTCGCTAAAAGAAGAAGGCTGCCCGGAGAGTAACCAAACCCGGACAGCCCATCTTATTACGCTACATGCAATATATGCTTAAGCTGATCGATATGGAAACGAAGTGTATCCATATAAGGTTTCACTGAATTATGGTACATGACCGCTTTTGCGTGCATATCTTCCAACTCGCTTACTTTACGGTTCGCCTCACGCATTTTACAAGCGTTGTAGCGAATACCCGATACATGTCCTTTGATATCCTCGATCGCTTGGTTTCCCCGGTTGAAGATAGACTCTGCTTCTTCCGGAGCGTATACCGTATAGGCTTGGGCAACGTCATCCAGTAACGCCTGTTGATAAGAGCCGGCTATCGGGAGCAATTGATGGATCGCATGATGACATAAAGAATGAACCTCGTTTTGAAGCTTCTTCAATTCTACTTCCCACTTTGATTCACATACTTCATCCAATTGTTTGACTTCCGCTACGACACGACCGCTAAACAATTCCACTACCATCTTTTCCCATGCTTCTGCTACCCACGATTTAGTAGCAAATGTAACCTGACTAAATCTTACTGTTGACATAACCTTAAATTTACATATTATATTGCTAATGTTATTAGTCTCTTATCTGTTTCAATTTATCACACTCTTAGGTTTCTTTTTATCGTTGTGACATCACAAAATTAATCAAATTATTACAGATGAATAATTTTAAAGACTATTTTATAATTCTTTAAAAGTACAACAAGCAAAACGTATGATTTTTGCAAAGCTCACTTTACAAAAAGTTTAATTTCAAGCCTGACAGCTATCACAAAAAGCAAGATCCTCGCCATCTTCGCACAAAAATATCAAAATAACACAATCTTATTATTCCATAAAGGGGGAAAACCTTGTTCCGTATCATTTTGTTATTATAATAAATTAGATTTACTTTGTTCAAACTATATAAACTTACATAAAGCACATGAAATCGGACATTGAGATAGCAAGAGAAACAGACTTGCGTAAAATTAAGGAAGTTGCGACAACGTTAGGTATCCCTCGTGAGGAAGTACAAAATTATGGCAGGTATATTGCCAAGGTTCCTATCCATTTGATCGATAAAAAGCAAATGGACCAGCATAATTTAATTTTAGTGACCGCTATCACTCCCACTAAAGCGGGAATCGGAAAGACTACGGTTTCGATCGGTCTGGCTTTAGGGCTGAATAAAATAGGGAAGAAAGCGGTGGTCGCTTTACGTGAGCCGTCTCTTGGCCCGTGTTTCGGCATGAAAGGTGGTGCTGCCGGAGGTGGATATGCCCAAGTGCTTCCCATGGAAAACATCAACTTGCATTTTACAGGGGATTTTCATGCGGTTACTTCCGCCCACAATATGATTACCGCTTTATTGGATAACTATATTTATCAGACCCGCAACACCTGCGAGGGATTGAAGGAGATCAAATGGAAACGGGTTCTTGACGTAAACGACCGTAGCTTACGTAACATCGTATCGGGTCTAGGCGGCTCGGCGAACGGTGTCCCTACCGAGACCGGATTTGACATCACTCCCGCTTCAGAGATCATGGCGATCCTTTGCTTGGCTACGGATATAGAGGATTTGAAACGACGTGTCGGAAATATTTTATTGGGTTATACAAACGAAGATAAGCCTTTCACGGTAAATGATCTTGGCATAGCCGGAGCTATTACCGTATTGCTAAAAGACGCATTACTGCCGAACCTTGTACAAACAACGGAGAATACTCCCGCATTTGTACATGGAGGTCCTTTCGCTAATATCGCCCATGGATGTAATTCCATATCGGCCACCCAAATGGCTCTTACTTATGGAGATTATGTGATTACGGAGGCTGGTTTCGGCGCTGATCTGGGCGCGGAGAAATTCTTTAATATCAAATGTAGAAAAGCGGGGCTTTCACCGAAACTGACAGTCATCGTAGCGACTGCCCAGAGCTTGAAACTTCATGGTGGCGTTCCGGAGAAAGAAATCAAGGAACCGAATATCGAAGGATTAAAGAACGGATTCGCTAACTTAGATAAACACATTGAGAATATGAAGAGCTTCGGCCAGCAAGTAATCGTTACTTTCAACCGTTTCGCTACCGATACGGACGAGGAGATTGCGTTAGTGGCTGAGCATTGCGAGGAGAAAGGGGTTGGATTCGCCATGAATAACGTTTTCGCCGAAGGCGGTGAAGGGGGTACGGAGCTTGCCCGCTTAGTGGTTGATACGATCGAAAATCATCCTTCCGCTCCTTTACAATATACATATGATCTGAATGATCCGATCCGTACGAAGGTACAAAAAGTGGCCCAGAAGATATACGGAGCTTCTTCGATTGTTTATACGACTTTGGCCGATAAAAAATTGCGTCAGATCGAAAGCTTGGGTATTTCCCATTATCCGATCTGTATCGCCAAGACTCAATATTCATTCTCTTCCGATCCGAAAGCTTATGGGGTCGCCAAAGATTTCGAACTAAAAGTACGAGATGTAATCATCAATAACGGAGCCGAGATGATCGTTGTCGTCATGGGCGAGATCATGCGTATGCCGGGACTCCCGAAAGAGCCGCAAGCCCGAAAGATCGATATCGTGGATGGCATGATTGAGGGATTGAGTTAATAGACAGTAAAACGATTCAAATAAAAAAGGTGCGCCTCACACATTCAGTAAGGCGCACCTTACTTTTGCTTATTTATGAATAAACTTTATAGAACCTCTAGCTGTATTTAGCAAATAGATTCCTGCTGGCAAGCGAGAGATGTCAATACGATTCGACTTACTCTCTGCCATTTTCCCTCCAGTTATCGCATAAATAGAAATCCCGCTTTCCGTTCCTTGTACTTCCAACACATCTCCATAAATATGAAGTTTCAGTTCGTTCTCCTCTACTACAGGAGCGATAGAGGTTGTTCCATTGAAATAGTCATGTGTCTTTCCTGAATATTCCCAGCTTGTCTCAGCGGGGAAATACATTTTCTGATAATTTTTCGAAATCATCGGGTTTCCCGCGTCCACGATCTCCGTCTTGCTTTCTGACATAAGCATCCAACTACCACCGAAATCAATGGAAGACGAGGTTTTCGTGACATTCTTATCGTAAGACCACTCCATTTTCATCTTGAACGTCTCTCCCTCAGCCGTACCTGTCATGAGTATCGAGACCGGATATTTATCTTTGTTGAAAGTGGCTTCTATATCCACTTTCGCCTCGGCTTTCCATGCGCCTCCCTCAAAGCTGGAGGAAGTGACGGAGAACTTCTCATAGCCATTTCCGGTATAAGTGTATTCTGTTTTCTCGCCTGCCACGTCGGCTGCCGAATAAGAGATAGCGACCAAAGTGCGTCCTTGGTTATCATTCTCCATCACGGTCTTGCCATCATATACCCAATCAGACGAACTTGAGTTCCATTTATAACTGTCTATACGAACCACGCTTTTATTACCATCGCATATATAAACATCTTTCTGTTCCTGCGCATCGTTCTTGTCATAGGTAATACTATAGTCCGGACATCTTCCAAACAAATACCCCGGAAGAGAGAATGATTGCGCCATCAATGAAGAAATACCTACTAAACAGGCTACCAATGTAAATAATACTCGTTTCATATTCTTGATTTTTTACGATTAAACTTAAAAACTATAACCTTTCTCCGCAATTCCCGCAAAATGTAGCGGTCGGAGCTAATTGCATTCCGCATTGAGGGCAAAAGCGGCTTTCCGGCGTTGAGACCTGTCCCGGTATCTGCGGTCGCAAAGGATCTTGTGCTGCGGAAGTAGCGGTGGGATTCGGTTGCGGCATCTCGTTACCTTTCTTGAAAAGCTCCTTGAACTTACCGGACAAGCCGCTCAACTTACCATACAGATCGAAAGTAACTTGCGTGGCGGGAGCTACTTGCATATAGCTGCTCATCATTTTCACCAAGATCCAGCTATCAATAAAGGCAGACTTTACTGTATAGGCGAACAACAATGAAATAATGAAAGCCATGAAACCGCTCCAGCCGAACAAGCGGAACAATCCACCGAAGAGGATAAACGCAATCAACGTAACCACCACGAACGATAAGATGACCATCCCCGTTGTCTTCGCCGCATCCTTGAGCAACGTCTTCCAGTTCTGAAAATAGATAATGACACCATCTGCCGCCGATTTATAAGGGTTTTGAGCCGGATGGTAAAAGGTGTAACCTAAGCAGCACTCGTCCACATACCCCAACGAGATATCGAGAAACATGTTGGTGAGGCTCTTTATCCCGTCAGCTCCGGGGAGCGCCCCGAGCAAACTGTCCGTAACACGTCCCAATGTACGTTGTAACTGTTTAATGGAACCCGCCACAAGTTTATCCAAGGCAAAATACACGTTGGATGTACCGAAACGTTCCTTTACCATCGTCTTTCCCATCTCGAAGGGTTTGGCAGGTACATAGCCGGTTTGATACGCCATCGCGATCACGGCCACATGCCCGGCTTTTACGAGATAACCGATGTAGTGATTCAAGAAGAAATTCACTACCCCTATAAGTCCCAACCAGATGAAAAACATGATCGCTACCACTCCGTCGCTATTGAACAGGACCGATATGCCCATCAAGATAGCGAAGAGCAGCACGGCTATCAATATATTCAGCAATCCTAATCCTAGTTTTATCCAACCGAATTGCAGGGTCTTGAAGAAAATCTCTTTTGCTGTCATAAAGTATACATTTATGGGTTATTATGCTATTTCAACAGACGGTATTTACCGATGATAGGTAATTCCTTAGCTCGCCCGTTCAGCGCGTTAATGATACCGATGACTGCCAGTACCGTAAACACGATGTAAACGAGGTTCAATACCGTACCGCAAAGAGAGTAGATGCTCCATAAGCCCAATCCCCTCCATAGGATCGCCCGCAAGAGGGCGGTCAGAACGGAGTCCGCTATGATCCAGCCAAACATGGCGATGCATAAAAGCAAGCCTTGGTTGGCATGGAACCGGGCGAATTTCGAGTCCTTGGCCGCAAGGATCGGGATCAATACCAGAATCCCGAAATAAGCAAGGATAGCCATTACCTTATTTTGCTCTACATCGGCTTTATCGAACTGGTCGGTCAGGTCCGCGGTCTTGTTCATACCACTTAATTTGTCGCTCAAGGCATCGGCCGTGGCGGTAGCCTTAGCCATTGATTCCGCATCGGTCGGTTGTACCGGCGGAGGTGTCTGTTGCCTGTTCGGTTCGGCGGCAACTATTTGCATAGGTGATCCGCAGGCCGGGCAAAATCTCACGCCTTCATTCACTTGTTGTCCACATTTTCCACAGAATGCCATAATTTGTTTCCTCCTAATTTTAGTATTGTTATTATTTGAGTAGATCTCCGAAAGCTTCCATCAAGCTGTCTATCTCGCTACCGAACAGCATCCGTACGGCGAAGAACATCAGCAACGACAAGACCGAACCGATTATCATCATGATCAGCATCGCACGGGCGAAGTTCGCCTTGTTCACCTTCTGGCAGCCTCCGCAGGCCCAGATAATGAGTAGGATGAGATTGATCAACGGAAGAAGCATCAACAGGAAGATACCGATATACCCACCCGTCGTGATCGGTTCATACTTGCTTCCCGGGGGAAGCGGAGCGTTCGGATCGCCCGCCGGAGCCACGTATCCCGGTTGAGGTTGTGCGTAAGCCGGTTACGATGGCGGGGTATAAGCCTGCTGCGGTAGTGGCTGAGGCGCAGGTTGCGGCTGCACATAGGTTTGCTGGGGCGGTGGCGGGGCTTGCGGTTGTGCCTGTACCGACATCGGCGTACCACATGAGGTACAGAATTTTATGCCATCCGGGACATTTGTCCCGCAGTTTGTACAAAAAGCCATGATTTCTCCTTTCTTTAAAGTAACTGTTATACATCATTCCATTTTTGTTCCGCAACCGCTGCAGAAACGATGCCCGGCGATAACTTCCGTGCCGCAGTTCGGGCAGAAACGTTTCGCCGCAGGCGCTTGTTGCACGGGTTGCGTCAAACGGGTTCCACACTCTTGGCAAAAGTTGGTTCCCTCCGGATTATAGGCCCCGCAATTGGGGCAGCTATGCTCCTGCTCCTCGGCTTCCCGGCGGGCACGTTCCTCGGCCTCGGCACGTTCGAGGGCGGCTTTCCGCCGCCTGCTTGTTGGCTGCGAGTAAATCTAGCTCTGCCCTTATCTCCGGATAGTTCTCGCCGCCATCCGTCTCATATACTTGCCGTCCGAGACGGGCATAGATCTTTCCCTCCCTTTCCGAGAACTCTTTCATCTCGGTCTGGGCATTGAATATCTTCACGTCGGGATCATCCTGCAGCATGAATCCGGACAAGCCTTTTACGATTCCTGTTAAAATATCTCCCATACCACCTTACTCTTTCTTAGTTCCTTTCGCCTTATCCGAGAAATCTCCCATATCCAGATTCTTTATCCCGACCTTCGTGGCCAGCGCCGTCAGTTTCGTCACCTTGGCGATTATCTTGATCTTGGTGACACCTCCCACCTCGTTGTCTTCTATCGTTTTGTTCAATACGCTAACGGGTTCCTCCAAGTCTTTCATGATGGCATCCATCTCGTCCTTGGTCATCTTATCTCCTTTTTTCTCCAGCTTTTCAATGGCATCATCCAGTTTTGCCAAGGCTTTATCTACCGGCGAACCTCCGCATGCCGTCATAAGCACGAGGCTTATGATGAACATGAATGTAAATAATGTCTGTTTCATGATACGTATGTTTTTAATGGTTTACAATCCTTCTATTGAAACTAGCTCTTGGCTTGTCATCAGTTTTCCCTTCTTGTTATACATGTTTGTCTTCACAGGGCCAATGCCGTGGCCATACCAGATCTTCTGGATAGCGGTCTGCTTGATACCGATCACTTTCGATACGGTAGTGTTCTCAATCACGACGCAGTCGATACTCGTCCCGTTCACGTCGAGGGTTTCCTCGGCCACGGCCTTCACGCCCGTCACCTCCGTATTGGTCTTGATGCCGGCCAAGTTCAAGGTGATGGTATAGTCGCCGAAGGTATCGCCTACCTTGACATTGGAGGGAAGTTGGAAGGGTGTTCCGGTCACGGTTACTTGCATGCCCTCCATGATCTGTCCTACCAACGACTTGGGATCGTAGGTCACCGTGCCATTCTTCACCTCGAATGTCTGTGTCATCGGTTGCTTGAGCACCGGGTTCTTTTTATTGTCCATCACCATCATCGAGTAGGTAACGGTGCAGTTGTCCGCGTCTCCCGTCACCTTTGTAGCGGTAGTCTCCGTGTAACTGTTGATCTTTCCTTTCTTGTCCTTGTCGGCGTAAGTCAGTTTCACGCCTTCCTTATGTAGGAAGAAAGGTTCTTGCGCGCTCATTCCCAATACCGTCAGCAAGGAAACGGCGATCATAACTAGAAATCTAATGTTCGTTTTCATAATCGTTGTTATTTTAAAGTGAATAATTTTTCTCTATTTCTTCTTCTGTCCGCCCAGCATCTCGAGCAAGGCCTTCATCCGTTCCTCGTCGCTCTTGCTCTTGTCGTTGACCTCTTTCAGTTGCTCCTTGATCTGCTCATTGGATTTTTGGATGGCATCGCGTGTCTCGTCCACTTTTTGGGTGTTCTCCTCGCACGATTTCCCCGTCATCATCTCCAGCAGGCCGCCGGCAGGCATCACAGTCATTTGATACCCTTCGGGCACTTGGAAGAGGTGCGCCGGTTGCGGCCCCATCTTGACGCGGCGAAGCACGATGGTCCTGTCCATCACATACACCGTATTGTCGTGGGCGATGCAGCCGTTGTAGTTCGATACCTTCATGGGCGAGTAAATCCATTCGTGATAGCCGGCGCCATCCTTGCCGCCATCCTTGTAGATCGATTCGCTCTTGACATAGTAGTGGGCACACTCCTTACCGTCTATCTCCTCCATGCCCAAAAACTCTCGGGAGGTAGAGTGAGACACTTCCCAGTCGTAACCCACCAGCTTATTGGTGGATAACTTGTCGATCTCCTCCATCACCATGCAGGTCTTCCGGGCCTCGTTCATCACGTAGGCTTTCTTTTCCTTCATATCGAAGATCATGATGGTCTTTTCGCCACTCCCTTTCCGGCACCACTCACCATAGAAAGAAATTTGCGCCTGCGCCGCCGTCGTTACGTACAGCGCGCATATCAATAATAAGATTAACCTTTTCATGTCCATTCCTTTTAGTGTTGTTAGTAATCATCGTCCCGGGCTAGCTTGGAAAGCGAGCCGCGTTCTCTCCCTTTGTCGGGCAGGATATCCACCCTTGTATCTACGTCCACCAGCCGGGAGAAGGCTTTCAGGTCCTCATTGCTGAGGCGTATGCAGCCCATCGTTATCCGTCCGGGTATCACTTGGGGGTTGGCGGTCCCGTGTATGCCGATGCCCGTGAAGCCGGGTGTTTTCAAGCGGAAGAAGCGGGGGCCGTATATCTCGCCGGGAGTTTCTTGCCTCGTCGAGTCTCGCGGCCAAAGGGAGGTATCTTCCACGGACTCTATCACGAAATGCCCTTCCGGTGTCCGGAAATCCCATTCCTGCTGCTTGTCGCCGTAATTGCGTCCGCAAGCGATGGGAAAAACGGCGAGCGTATCGCCTTGCGGACAAAGAACGGTTATCCGCATATCCTGTTTGGATACTATCACCCGGTTCGTGCCGTCCGCTTTTTCTTCCTGCGCCCGTAGCGTCGCCATCGGCACTCAGAGGAGTGCCAATAGCAACAACACGATCCGGCGTATATGGCAAGAGAAAATGTTCATCCTGTTCCTGTTTTAATGGTTACCTTAAATCTCACCCGGGCTTTCCGAGTCTCCGCCGCCCTCCGGGACACCTTTGGCCAAACGGTAATCGGCTATAGAAGCGTAGCTGATGTCGTCCTCCAGTACGCCGCCGTCCTCGAACGTAAGGCCGCTGAGCACGCTCTCCCGCAATTCTTTCGAGGGAGTGAATACGATCCGGACGTTCTTGATCATGCTGTTCGCCCGGAAACTGTTAATATCTTCCACGCCATCGCTCTTGAAGGTGAGGCGAAAAGTACCCAAGCCCGGTATCTTCACCGTGTGTCCCTGCTGGAGTTGTTGGGGCACGAACTTGGCCAGAAGCTCCAGCGAGGCCTCCATCTCGATGGGAGCAGTAGTGGTGTTGGCGGTGGCGGCGCACGTCATCGCCTTGCCCGAGAGCGGGGTCTCGCTTTTGGGGGTCGCGTACCATTTGCCAGGTTCCTGTCTTTTCTGCGGATTCACTTTCTTAATTAACTTGTACTTTGCCATCTTGTTTTGTTTTAAATTGTTGATAATGTGATAATTGTTATTTCTCTCTATTCTCGTTGCCGGTCTTGCAGGCGTGAGGCTCTAGGTGTCGCACGTGTGAGGCAGCTGATGTCATACGTGTGACACCGTTAACGTCGCACGATGGTCTTGCTCGTCGATGACTCCCCAGCGTTCCCCTCTGGCCACCGTCGCCCGATTCGCCTTGCATTTGTGCGGGTGTTTGCTTCGTCTCGGTGTTTAATTGATTCTCCATAAGCGTATTATACTCTTCCCAGAGGATATTGAACCGCTCTTCTCAACGACGGGCATCCGCACGAGCTTCACCTGCGCCCACGATACCTCCGTCGCCCAAAGAAGGCAGAGGGCGATGGAGGGAAGGAATCCATATTTACCGTAATTGGCCATAGTCATTCTTTTTATCGTTCGTTTCTTTAATTCTTGTCACTTCATAAGGGGAAGCCGGTGTCGGGAATCGGATTCCCCGGAAGCCAGAGGGAAGGAATCCCTGCGCTTCCGGAGTCTCCGACGGGTCTACCAGAATCTATCCCCGTTTGTGTCTTGCTTTCACATAGTGCTGGAACGATTTGAAGGGAGGGAAATAAAAATCATTCCAGCATGTCAGAGAGCTATCTTGTAATAAAAGACCGCTATCTCGGAATAAGCGTAACGCTTCGTTCCGGGAGTCGGTATGAAAGTAAGCATTCGATAAACTCCCCCTTTCATTCTAAAAATGTGATATTACTTTTGTAATCAAAGTAAAAAAGCTCAATTGTTATGTCACATCAATGGACCATGGAAGATTTTGAATCTATTTATT